>JAAYQU010000047.1 GCA_012519055.1 Bacteroidales bacterium
AAAAAGTACTTTTTGTAAAGCAAAAAACATCCGCAAATGCAAATGTTTTTAATCAGATTTATTTGCTATATTTGACTGGCTTTTATATGAGCTTACAAAAGTAAAACACTCAAGTTTAGTAAAACAATTAAATTAGGTTTCTCTGTTCTAAGAATTGCAGAACAAGAAAAATGCACTGAATTTGCGAAAACTGGGAAAAAGTAAGGTTTATGGAGTTATCAAAAACATTATTTTGGGATACCGACATCAATAAACTTGATTATGAAAAACATTCAAGGCTTATTATCGAGCGGGTTTTAATGCGAGGAACGTTAAATGATTGGTTCGAGATTAAAAAATATTACGGACTTGAACGTATAAAAAATGAAACATTGAAAATTCGTTATTTAGACAAAGTAACGTTAAATTTTTGTAGCAAATACTTTAAAATACCCAAACAACAATTCAGATGTTACAATACAGAGCCGTCTATCCAGAAACTTTGGAATTACTAAAAATTCTGATGAAATATGATAGTTTGAGACAGACTTTTTTAGTCGGAGGAACTGCATTAGCCTTGCAATTAGGACATCGTATCTCTGTCGATATTGATTTGTTTTCTGAAACTGATTTTGATACAAATGAGATTTTGTCGGAATTACGTCAAGATTTAGAACTGCAAGTGATTATACAGAAAGAGAAAAACTCTTTGATAATCAATGCCAGAAAGAAAAATACGAATAATGAATTTGTAAAAGTGGATTTTGTAAAATACGCCTATCCTCTTTTAAAAGAGTTAAAAAATGAAGACGGAATACGTTTATTATCAGTTGAAGATATAATTCCGATGAAACTTTCTGCAATTGCTAACAGAGGAGCAAAAAAAGATTTCTTTGATATTTACGAATTAATGAAAACATACTCATTATCTGATATGTTCGAGCTGTTTTCAAAAAAATATCCAGACACCGCACATTTTCACATATTAAAAAGTCTAACATATTTTGATGATGCAGAAGAAGATTTTGACCCAATAACTTTACTTGATACTGACTGGGAAATTGTAAAGCAAACTATTGAAAATAAAGTAAATAAATTTGTATAAAATGACAAACAAGCTATAACATGTGCTTGATGTTTAACCTTCTGCTATTAACTCAATTACTAACTTCTTTTCCTGTTTGTGCTAAAGCCTACAAAACATATATATATTACCAGCCCCCTCGACTTTCGCCCGTAGGGCGACACTTTTAACTTTCACCTTGCACCTTTTTACTAAATTGCTAATTGTTAATTGCTAATTGCTAATTGAATTCCCCCCTCTGTTGATAAATTTTAATAAAAACCTGTACAATCTTTAAAAACATATTTTAACTTTGCTGTTCCTTATTTAAAATATAATGATCCAACACAAGGGAATTATACTTTCAATAAATAAAAACATCGCTGAGATATCGATTCAGCAAACGTCAGCCTGCGTTTCGTGTCAAGTAAAAGGGTCGTGCCTTTCTGTAGATACGAAAGAGAGACGAATAACGGCAAACATTACCCCCGAAAATTACGAAGTTGGAGAAGAGGTTCAGGTAACACTTAAAACCACACAGGGATATAAAGCTGTCTTTATTGCTTACGTAATCCCATTTATACTGATTATTGCGGTATTGGTTTTAGGAGAAACGCTTGGTCTCGCAGAGTGGAAGTCGGCTGTAGCAGCGATTTGCGTAACAGTCCTTTATTATATTGCGCTTAAACTGTTCGGGAAACAGCTGTCGCAATCTATGACATTTAAAATTGAGAAGTTAAATAATATATAAACATCTATGAGTCAGATAGTTTTATTATCAATTATTACACTATGTGCTATCGGAGCTATTGCAGCCATAATGCTCTATTATGCAGCCAAAAAGTTCCAGGTATATGAAGATCCTCGGATAGATGAGGTTGAAGCCGTATTGCCATCGGCAAACTGCGGAGGATGTGGTTATCCCGGTTGTCGTGGATTAGCCGAAGCTTTAGTCAAGGCTGACGATATTTCGGAACTGAAATGTCCTGCCGGCGGTGACTCTGTTATGAGTGCAGTTGCTAAGATTTTGGGACAAGAGGTTAAGACCTCGGAGCCTATGATTGCTGTCATACGATGCAACGGCACACTAGAGAACAGACCAAGAACATCAGTTTTTCAAGGAGCAAAGAACTGTGCAATTGCTCAATCAGTCTATATAGGAGAAACTGACTGTGCATACGGCTGTTTCGGCTATGGCGACTGTGTTGACGCTTGTAAGTTCAATGCAATACACATCGACCCAACAACAGGACTGCCTGTGATAGACGAAGAACATTGTGTCGCCTGTGGAGCGTGTGTAAAGGCTTGTCCGCGGAATATTATCGAACTGCGCAAGAAAGGACCTAAAAGCCGTCGCATTTATGTTAGTTGCGTTAACTGCGACAAGGGTGCGATAGCAAAGAAAGCGTGTGCGGTTGCATGTATAGGCTGTGGCAAATGTGCAAAAGAGTGCCCCCACGAAGCAATTACCATTCAAAACAATGTTGCATACATTGATTTCAACAAGTGCAAGCTATGTAGGAAATGCGTTGAGGTTTGTCCAACTAACGCAATTACAGAATTAAATTTTCCACCAAGGAAAGAGAATAAAAACGCTGAAACAAGCGGTGTTACTAACGAAAATTAACATTAACACACTTTAATTGAGGAGATATACTGTGCTTAAAACATTTAAAATGGGTGGTGTTCATCCACCGGAAAATAAAATTTCGGCAAACTCTCCAATAGAGGTTCTTCCGTTACCTGAGACTGTGACGATACCAATATCACAACATATTGGTGTGCCCTCACAGATTTTAGTGCAGAAAAATGATAAAGTAAAAGTTGGAACTCTGATTGCCAAACAGAACGGCTTTGTATCTGCAAATATTCACTCATCGGTATCGGGTACGGTGCAAAAAATTGAAGAGGTGTTCGATACATCTGGATACCGCAGAATGGCTATCACAATCGCAGTCGAGGGCGATGAATGGGAAGAGTTCATCGACCGCTCGACCGACCTGAAGAAAGATTACGACACTTCAATAGATATTATACAAAAGATTGCCGAGGCTGGTATCGTTGGACTTGGCGGTGCAACCTTTCCCGCACACGTCAAACTGACCGTCCCACAGGGCAAAAAGGCTGAAATTCTGATTATTAACGGCGTTGAGTGCGAGCCTTACTTAACATCAGACCACAGGTTGATGCTCGAACGCGATAACGAAATAATGATTGGCACCTCGATACTTATGAAAGCCCTGAATGTCAGCGATGCAGCTATCGGGATAGAGAACAATAAGCCCGATGCAATTAAAAAACTGACCGAAACGGCTAAGAACTACCCGGGTATCAAAGTTGTACCTCTAAAAGTAAAATATCCACAAGGGGCTGAAAAACAGCTTATTAAAGCAATCATAAATCGTGAAGTACCAAGTGGAAAGCTCCCGATAGAGGTAGGCGCAGTAGTACAGAATATCGGAACTGCATTTGCAGTTTACGAAGCTGTTGTAAAGAACAAACCACTGATTGAAAGAGTTGTAACCGTAACAGGAAAATCGCTGGAAAAACCGTCAAATCTGTTAGTTAGAATAGGCACGCCTGTACAAAAGTTGCTCGATTATGCCGGCGGCATTGATGAAAACGCCACCAAAGTCATAAGTGGCGGTCCTATGATGGGCAAAGCGATAAGCAATTTAGATATCCCTGTAACGAAAGGCACAAGTGGTATAGTTGTATTAAGCAAAAAAGAGGGCTACAGAAAAGAACAAAACAACTGTATCCGTTGTGCTCGCTGCGTTTCTGTTTGTCCGATGGGGCTTGAGCCATATCTGCTTATGGCATACTCCGAGAGACAGATGTGGAGCGAGGCAGAAAAAGATAAAGTAATGGATTGTATCGAATGTGGCTCGTGCAGTTTTACGTGTCCGTCTAGTCGTCCGCTATTGGATTATGTTAGACTTGGAAAATCGACTGTTGGAAAAATCATTCGCAATAGAAAGTAATTGATAATCAATTAAATATCGTACTAATGAATCGTAAATTAATTGTTTCACCTTCACCCCATGCCAAAGGTAGTGACTCTATCTCGTCAATAATGTATGGCGTGATATTCAGCTTGATACCGGTGTTAGCGGTTTCGGTTTACTTTTTTGGTATATCGGCGCTTATTGTAACGCTCACTGCTGTTGTATCGTGCATGGTGTTTGAATTTTTAATTCAGAAGTTTATATTAAAGGGCAAGCTCACTGTATTCGATGGCTCTGCAATAATAACGGGAATGCTTTTAGCTTTCAACCTACCATCATCAATTCCAATTTGGATGATAATTATAGGCTCTCTTGTAGCTATTGGGGTAGCAAAAATGTCGTTCGGTGGATTGGGCAATAATCCGTTTAACCCGGCACTTGTTGGTAGGGTTTTTATGTTGATTTCATTTCCTGTTGAGATGACATCGTGGCCCGCCAACAGATTTACTTTGATTGATGGATATTCAGGAGCTACACCGCTTGGACTTGCCAAAGCTGCTTTCAAAAGTGGCGAACCCCTGAATGAAGTTATGCCAAACCTGGCTGATATGGGACATATATTCAACTACTTTGTAGGAAATATGGAGGGTTGTATAGGTGAGATTTCGGCACTGTTTATCCTATTGGGCGGTCTTTATATGCTTTATCGTAGAATTATTACCTGGCATATTCCAGTATCAATATTTGCTACTGTTTTTATTTTCTCAGGAATACTGCATTTGGTTAACCCAGAGCAATATATCTCGCCGATGTTTCATTTACTTACTGGAGGTCTGTTCCTGGGAGCAATTTATATGGCAACGGATATGGTAACTTCGCCCATGTCGAGCAAAGGAATGATAATCTTCGGTATTGGTATTGGCGCACTTACGATAATTATTCGTACATGGGGCGCATATCCCGAAGGAGTATCATTTGCTATATTGATAATGAATGCATTTGTACCACTAATCAACAGATATATAAAACCTAAACGCTTTGGAAAGGAGGTTAAACATGGCTAAAAAAGAATCTACATTTTTAAATATGCTGATCACGTTGTTAGTAATAACATTGGTGTCGGCAACAGCTTTGGGTTATGTTTACGAACTTACTAAAGAACCGATTGAACTGGCAAAACAAAATAAAAATCTTGAAGCTGTAAAACAGGTCGTTCCTGAGTTTGATAATGATTTAAACGAATCCAAATGCCAACTAACTACAGATGAGGGCGTTACTTTAGATGCGTATCATGCAAAAATGGGAGACTCAATAGTAGGAACAGCCGTTAAGACTTTTACCAACAACGGATTTAGCGGCGAAGTTTGGCTAATGGTTGGTTTTACACCTGATGGCTCGATATACAATATTTCGGTACTCGAACATCAAGAGACTCCGGGATTGGGTACAAAAATGAGCGATCCAAGTTTTAAGGATCAGTTTATGAACAAAAATCCTGAAACGTTTAAACTAAGAGTTAAAAAAGATGGTGGCGATGTTGACGCTATAACCGCAGCCACAGTAAGCTCACGCGCATTTTGCGATGCGGTAGAACGCGCCCACAGGGCTTTAACAGGCTGCGTTGACGGAACTACGTCAGCCACAACAAGTTCACAAGCATCTAACGATACAGAAGAACAAGCAGATAAGACTTTAACAGAAGGAGGTGACAAATGAATTTCAAACAAAATCTAACAAAAGGTTTCTTTAAGGAGAATGCCGTTTTTGTCCTACTATTAGGGCTCTGTCCTACCCTTGCCGTATCAAACTCGGCAATAAACGGATTAGGTATGGGACTCGCAACAACGTTTGTTCTGATGTCGTCAAACATGGCTATATCATTAGTCAAGAATCTTATCCCCGATAAAGTGCGAATACCCTCGTTTATAGTTATTATAGCTACGTTCGTTACTTTGGTTGATTTAACTATGTCGGCTTATTTGCCCAGCTTGCATGCAGCATTAGGAATTTATATCCCGCTGATTGTGGTTAACTGTATAATTTTGGCGCGCGCCGAAGCGTTCGCATCAAAAAATAGCGTTTTTGATTCAATGATTGACGGTATAAGCATGGGACTTGGTTTCGCAATGGCTCTGACCATTTTAGGCACAATTCGTGAGCTTTTGGGGGCTGGTTCGATATTTGGTATTAACGTACCGATTTACCCTGTAGATGAGTCGGGAAACCCCGTAACAACGCTAATATTTATACTTGCACCAGGTGCATTTATGGTGTTAGGATACGTTATTGCAATAATTAACAGATTACGTAAAGCATAAGGAGGAATCAACATGATATATATAACCATAATCATATCGTCAATTTTTGTCAACAATATAGTGTTGAGCCAAATAATTGGAATTTGCCCATTTATGGGAGTATCCAAAAAAATTGACACAGCAGTTGGCATGGGCGGTGCTGTAACTTTTGTATTGGTTCTATCGACCGTAGTTACATTTTTAGTTCAAAAGTATGCGCTTGACCCGTTTGGAATTGGATATCTTCAAACAATAGTCTTTATATTAATCATCGCCTCATTGGTACAGTTGGTCGAGATAGTTTTGAAAAAGGTTGCCCCACCACTCTATCAGGCACTTGGTGTTTATTTGCCGTTAATTTCAACAAACTGTGCGGTACTTGGTATCGCCATTATGACCATTCAAAAAGGGTACACGTTATTAGAAGGAGCAGTTTACGCATTCTCAATAGCATTAGGCTTTGCATTTGCGTTGGTACTCTTTGCAGGTATCAGAGAGCAGCTTGACTTAGTAAGTATCCCCAAAGGTATGAAAGGCATACCTATTGCTTTGATAACAGCAAGCATTTTGGCTATGGCGTTTATGGGATTTGCGGGAATCGTTTAAGGCAATTAGCAATGTGCAATGAACAATGAGCAATTAGTTGACTGAATGTCAGTGTGTTGTAGAGACGTCATATTATGGCGTCTCAGCAATGAGCAATGAGCAATTATTAATTAATCTATTGAATATCAGTGTATTGCAGAGACACTGTATTTATGGTGTCTCTCTATAACTTTTGGCTCAATGTTTGTCGCAATGTTTCAATAGCAATTCAATAAACAAATAAGCTACTTAAGTGTTAGTAGTGATAAAATTAGCGACAATGGAAAATATTAATATAGAAAAACTGATTGAAGAACATAGATTAGATGAGGCATTAGAAGCACTTAATGCCCGTTTAGAGTCTAACAAAAGTGTTAAAAACCTCCTTTTAGGCGGAAAAATCACTATGATGCAACAAAAGTACGGCGATTCGCTGAACTTTTTTTATAAAGTCTTGGAAATAGAACCAGATAACGTTGAGGCTCAGTCGAAAATATCCTCTATAAGAGGTATTTTAAATATCACAAACTCATTTTATTTTGAAAATACTTATCTCGATAGCAGTTTATACGAATAATGGCACGAGATTTGAACAGTTAATAACGATTCATGGCTATTTTTCATATGCAGTTATTTGCTTAGTAAAAGCATCCGTTGAGTAATCTTCGGATGCTTTTCAATTTTATGCAATCTGAAATTAAAAGTTTGTGATGTTATATCATATCAATCTGTAAAAATCAAAAATTAGTTATATTTTTGTATGATTGGAATAAGGTCAGAAACTAAAAATAACATAATGAGGTATTATTCAATTGTCATTATCTTCTTGTTATCAGTAGCTTGCTGTTACGCTCAGGCACAACCTGCAGGGAGACAAAACAGAGTTATTATATCAGGAAAATCCTATATTATCCACATTGTAAAACGTGGCGAAACCCTCTATAATATTTCAAAAACATACAATATCCCATACGACAGTTTAACGGCTGCAAATCCGTTAGTATTACCAACATCATTGGAAATTGGCTCTGCACTGAAAATCCCCTGTTTAGAAGCTGACAAAAAAACAGCCTCCGAGATTAAAGACTCTATACCTCTATACCATGTGGTTCAAAAAGGTGAAAATATTTACAGAATATCACTGAAATATAATTTAAAACCGAGTGATATTTATAAGCTAAATCCGGGTTCGGAGGTTAGCATTAGTGTAGGTCAGAAACTATTACTACAAGCAAATGATGATGTAGAAATTGTTGATATAGAACAAGATAAACAGTTTATATATCACACAGTGCAAGAGAAAGAGACACTGATGGCTATATCAAGAAAATATGGGGTTAAACTTGAAGACCTGAAAAAAAATAACTCAAAACTAAAGGATAATGACATTATAAGTGTTGGAGAAAAAATAAGAGTTCCTCGCGATATGGTGGAAGTAATAACGCAAGTTAGCACAACACAAACCGATACAACATTTCAATATCATAAAGTAAAACCTAAAGAGACACTTTTCAGTATATCAAGGCTTTACGAGGTGTCGATTGATGAAATAAAAACAATTAATCCCGCACTAAACAGCCGAGAGCTTATGGCTGGCGAATTGTTGAAACTTCCAATAAAACAGTTGTCAGAAGAGACAACCCGACATGAGCCTACTCAAGAACCTATTGTCGCTCCATGCCCTTGTAAAGAGCAAAATATATATCGCACTGTAAAGGTTGGATTAATGTTGCCGTTTTATACAAACATTAACGACACTCTGACACAAACAAGAACTATTCCCCAAATATTTGAGCGCTCGAGACAATTCGTTGAGTTTTATCAGGGTTTATTGCTAGCAATGAACGACTTAAAGGAGAAAAATCTTTTGGCTGAGTTGCATGTATTTGATACACAAAACAGTCAATATGTTGTCCGTCAAATATGTAATTCTGAGGACTTTAAAAATTTAGATTTAATAATTGGACCTGCATTCAGCAAAAACATTGAAATCGTGTCGCAGGAAGCCAAAAAGTATAATATTCCTATAGTCAGCCCCCTCTCCACCGATGATAAGTTTCTTGAGGATAATGAAAATGCATTTATGGTCAGTCCATCTCAAAAAATACAGGATGACGAATCTATAAAACATATAAATGACATTAAAAGTGATAGTTATGTAGTAATATTTGACGGTAATCAATATGACTCAACGTATATTCCTGCTCTTAAGCAACATATTTTTAATAAATATACTCCTGAAACCATTGGGAAGTTAAAATACACTGAGTTTACGTACCATAAAGGCATGGAGACCCAATTAATGGATCTGTTTACAAACAATGATTCGGTGGTTATAATAATGCCGTCAAGAGATAAAGCTTTTGTAAGCGACATTGTTGCACGTCTCAATACTTTAACTGCAGAAAAGAGTATTATTTTATTTGGACAGCCGAGATGGTCCAGATTTGATAATATTAAACTTGAGTTTTTCCACAATCTAAACACACATCTGTTCTCTCTCTCCTATTGTGACTACACTAAAGAGAACGTAATTAATTTTGTCAGACAATACAGAGCTTTTTATAATACTGAACCCTCAAACAGAGCTTTTGAAGGATACGATATTGCAAAATATTTTATTGGGGCTGTTCATAGATACGGTAAGGACTTTAGATGCTGTTTAGACAAATACAAACCGGAACTTCTCCATATGTTTTTCGATATGAAACAGACAAAAAGCGGAACAGGTTATGCTAATCATCATTTGTACATGATACACTACATGAAAAACTTTGAACGCTCGATAAAAACGATTGAAAATTAAAGACAAAAGACAGAAGAGTGTTATTAACAATTCGTAACTTGTTGAAATAAACAACTATAACGCCTTTCAAGGCGTTAAAAAATTTTACCTTGCTCCTTTTACCTTTTACCTATAAAAGCGTTATAAACAAATAGTTAACAATCATGAATTTGAACAAAAAACGTTGTCCATGGGCTATATTAAGCGACGAGAAATATGTGGAATACCACGATAAAGAGTGGGGTGTGCCTCTGTTTGATGACAACAGACTTTTTGAGATGTTAGTATTAGAGGGCGCACAGGCAGGGTTAAGCTGGCGCACTATTCTTCACAAACGCGACGAGTATAGAAGCTGTTTCTTTGGATTTAATCCCGAAAAGGTTGCGAGAATGACCAATGATGACGTGGAGACTCTTATGTTAACAGGTGGAATTATTCGTAACAGATTGAAAATAAGCTCTGCCATTAAAAACGCTAAGGTTTTTATTGATATTGTTGAAAAATATGGTTCATTCTCGAACTACTATTGGAATTGGGTTGACGGAAAACCTATTATCAATCACTTTAAGACAATGGATGAGGTTCCCGCCAAGACACCCCTTTCCGAAGCGATAAGCAAGGATTTAAAAGGCAGAGGTATGTCTTTTATTGGAGCCACGATAATATATTCGTTTATGCAGGCAACAGGAATGGTTAACGACCATTTAACAAGCTGTTTTAGGCATAAAGAGTTGTGTTAGCCGTTATTTGGTGGTTTGCAACAGTTTTGAGTCTTCGTTCAGCCTTTTCTTTACTTTTAAATTCGAGGAATCGAAGTAACAAAATTATCAATAAATAATGATAATTTTGTAATTTATAATTTCACGCAATATAAAGCAACAATGAACTATGGCAAAAAAAATAACGGTTGAAGGTAAAGAGATATCTATTATTCTTGAAAAAGAACAAGAATACATTTCGTTAACCGATATGCTGAAAGCTAAAGATGGTGACTTTTTTATTTCCGATTGGCTTCGTAATCGAAATACGATTGAATATCTTGGTATTTGGGAATCGGTTTATAACCCTGATTTTAATTATGGCGAATTTGCCATAATTAAAAGTCAAGCAGGTTTGAATAGTTACAAACTTAGCGTAAAAGAATGGGTTGATAAAACCAATGCAATAGGGCTAAAGGCAACCGCAGGCAGATATGGCGGAACATACGCCCATCCCGACATCGCCTTTGAATTTGGAATGTGGATTAGCCCACAATTCAAAATATATCTTGTGAAAGAGTTCCAACGCCTCAAAAGCGAAGAAAACGACCACCTAAAATTAGAATGGAACCTGCAACGTACACTTGCAAAAGTAAACTACCAAATTCACACTGATGCCATCAAGGAAAACCTTATCCCGCAAGAAATTACCAAGCAGCAGATAAACTTTATTTATGCTAATGAAGCCGATTTGCTGAATGTCGCTCTTTTCGGAATTACGGCGAAAGAGTGGCGCGACAGCAATCCAGACAAGACAGGAAACATACGGGATTATGCTACATTGGAACAACTTGTTGTATTGAGCAATATGGAGAGTGTAAACGCTTTACTTATTAGACAAGGTTTGTCTCAAAGCGAAAGACTTATGCAGCTCAACAAAGTGGCTATTACACAGATGAAATCATTACTTGCAAGCAACACAATGAAAAAATTGAAATAAAACTAATCGCTAACATAAAATATGCAATGACGGTTCTTTCAAAAATTAAAATAAAATATCGAAAGTTATATACTGCAAATCCGCTACTCCACATAGCCTCGACCATTGATAAATTATTGCAATATGTCAAATTATCCCTCAAAAAAAATTAAAACAGCTATCTTTACTTCTATTTTTTTGCTACTCGCAGTAATATTAATATCGTGCAAGAGTAACAACAAGCAAACTCTGATAATTAAGAATTTAGACCAGAATTGGCAATTTTCGCAAGCGAATGAAGAAAAATGGCTTCCTGCTACTGTACCAGGCATTGTTCACACCGATTTATTTAAAAATGTGGCTATTCCCCACCCTTTTTACGCTTGCAACGAGGATTCACTACAGTGGATTGATAAACAAGATTGGGAGTATAAAACAACTTTTATTGCTGATAAAGCTCTGCTTGAAAAAGAGAATATTTATCTAATATTCGAAGGATTAGATACTTACGCTGAAATCAAGCTAAACAATACTGTTTTAGGAAACACAAATAATATGTTTAGAGAGTGGGCATTCGATATTAGTAATATTGTTCGTAGTGGCGAAAATGAGCTAAATATAGTTTTTAAATCTGCTTACAACCAAACATACAGTGATTCAGCATCTTACAGAGTAACATTGCCCGGCGGAAAGTATGTTTTTGCGCGCAAAGCCGCATATCATTTTGGCTGGGATTGGGGTCCTACTTTTATTACATCGGGTATATGGAAACCTGTTTATTTAAAGGCTTGGGACAACAATTTGGTCGAAAATTTTTATATCAAAACAGAGTCCGTCACACCCGACAAAGCAACGGTTGATATTAGCTTCGATATTGCAAACAGAAAAAACGAAGATGCAAAAATTGAAATTAAGGTTAATAGCAAAAAGCATTTGCAGTCGAATTTCTGTATCAACTCGTTGCGTAAAACATATAACTTTAGTCTTGAGATTAATAAGCCAAAACTCTGGTGGTGTAATGATTTGGGCGAACCGTATCTTTATGATATTGATGTGCAAATAACCTCTACGGCAGGGCTAATTTACTCAAAACAAATAAAATACGGTATCAGGACAGTTGAAGTTGTGTCTGAACCCGACAGCATTGGGCAGTCGATGTATATAAAACTAAATGGAACACCTGTTTTTATCAAAGGAGCCAACTATATACCACAACATAGCTTTGTCACTGAGGTAACCGATAACGATTACGCCAATATAATTTCGCTTGCTAAAGAGTCGAATATGAATATGTTACGTGTTTGGGGCGGTGGAATATACGAAAACGATATTTTTTACGACCTCTGCGACCAAAACGGAATTATGGTTTGGCAAGATTTTATGTTTGCTTGTGCCATGTATCCTATTGACATTCAGTTTTTTGACAATGTATCAGTTGAAGCGGAACAGCAAATAAAAAGGTTGCGAAATCATTCCTCGTTAGCTCTGTGGTGTGGCAATAACGAAATTGATGAGGGTTGGCACAATTGGGGTTGGCAAAGAGAGTTTAAGTTTTCAAAAGCCGATTCATCTGATATTTGGAACGGATATAAACATCTGTTTCACAATATCTTACCAAATCTTGTTTTAGAAAACGACAGGGATAGGTTTTACACAACCACATCGCCCATTTATGGTTGGGGGCGCGACAAGAGTATGACACACTACGATTCGCACTACTGGGGCGTATGGTGGGGAATGCAACCATTTAGTAAATATTTGGATAAAGTGCCCCGATTTATGAGCGAATACGGTTTTCAGGCTATGCCAGCTAAATCCACGATTAGAACGTTTCAGCCGGAAACATGCGATAGCCTCTTCTCGCCCACTCTACTATGTCATCAGAAACACCGCATTGGTTATCAGACAATTACAAAATATTTGGAGTATGAAAAACTGTATCCTAAAACGCTTGATGACTTTATTTATATGAGCCAACTAATTCAAGCCGAGGGCATTGGCTTGGCTATCGAGGCACACCGAAGAGCTAAACCGCTGTGTATGGGAACATTATATTGGCAATTGAACGACTGTTGGTCCGTAACAAGCTGGAGCAGCACCGATTTTTACGGCACTCCCAAAATGTTGCAATATAAAATTAAAGAGCTGTTTGACAACATTATAGTTTCATTGCTAAAACATAATGACAGCATTGATGTTTTTGTCGTTTCTGATAAATTATCGGATATTAAGGGCGAGGTAACCCTCTCGGCAATTGACTTTTCGGGGAAAAGAGAGACTCTTTTTAATAAAACAATTACAGTTCCGACTAACAGTTCTGTTCATGCTATTTCCTTGTCAGCAACAGATCTGTTTGAAAAGTTTCCACCCGAAACGACGCTTTTTGAAGCAACATTTAAAAATGACGATAACGTATATACAAATCGGAAGTTTTTGGCACCGTTAGGAACTATAAAAGTGCCTAAAGCTGAGTATAATATTAATATAAAGCCAATTAAAAACGGTTACGAACTTTTGTTAGAGGCGAAAACTTTAATGGCTTATGTTCATCTTTCGCTTGGGGACAAACAGGGCAAGTTTAGCAAAAACCATTTTACTCTTTTACCAAATGAGAAAATTGTGGTATTTTTGGAATGTGATTTGGGTAAAGAAGAGGTGGAGAGTTTGTTGACAGTTAAGTGTTTGTTGATTTCGGATATTGGAACACAGAAAACACAGATTTAACAGATTTACACGGATATCGGATTTGTGATTTCGGATTTCGGATTTTTGGAACACAGAACACACTGATTAGACGGATTTACACGGATTTTTGGATTTGTGGTTGGTTATTAGTGAACGTTAACTAAATAACCATTAAGGAGTTAAGGATAGTTTAGGAAAGACTTCGTCTTTATGATATGGGTGATTTTTAGTTAATTAATTGTTTTTTAACTTTTTAAACTGCGCTAAGTAAATATTAAAAAGTTTAGAAAATTTAGAAAAGACTTCGTCTTTATAATGTATTTGAATTTCAGGTAATTAATTTTTTTTAACTTTATGAACTCTCAACTAAAAGAAACATTGAGGTTTTGGGCGACCACAAGGGTCGCCCCTACGTTAAATCTGTGATTATCCGTTAAATCTGTGTCATCTGCGTTCCAATTACTTTTAACTTTATGAACTTTTAACTTTTAACTCAATAAACATGAAAACACTTGTAAAATTATCACTACTGACAGCTCTGTCGTTAACGTTTGTCGCTTGTCTGAAAACTAAAGAAAAGCTTCAACCTGCTGAATATGTAAATCCGTTTATTGGCACGGATGCGCATGGGCACACGTATCCCGGGGCAAGTTTGCCGTTTGGAATGGTTCAGTTAAGTCCGCAAACACGACTTACTGGTTGGGATGGCTGCTCGGGTTATCATTTCAGCGATTCGGTTGTTTATGGGTTTGCGCACACTGCCTTAAACGGCACTGGATGTAGCGATTATGGCGATATTCTGATTATGCCTATTTCGGGAGAGAAACCGCAGTTTTTAAATCAAGACTATTGCTCACAATTTGACAAAAAAAGCGAAGTTGCAAAAGCAGGATATTACAGTGTTTATCTAACAAAACCATCTGTTTTGGCTGAGCTTACAGCCTCGCAAAGAGCAGGTTATCATAGATATACATTTACAAATGGCGGTAAATCGGGGTTTATTATCGATTTGGAACATCGCGACAAAGTCCTTAACTCATGGATTGAGGTTGTTAGCGATACGGAGATCAGAGGTTTGCGCCAATCATCTAATTGGGCTAAGGATATGGTTTGGTATTTTCATATCAAGTTCTCTAAACCATTTGAACAGGCAATATTAGCTAAAGACAACTTAGAACAACCTGATACTAAAAGAGTTGAAGGCACTAATATCAAAGCCTTTATAAAGTTTGATATTGCTGATAACGAAGCTGTTGAGATAAAAGTAGGATTATCGGCAGTTGATGAATCGGGTGCTTTGAAAAATTTGGAGTCAGAACTGCCTGATTGGGATTTTGCCAAAGTAAAACAATCGGCTTTCGACACGTGGAACAACGAATTGAGCAAAATAGAGGTTAACGGAGGCTCTATCGCTCAGAATATAGCTTTTTACACTGCACTTTACAGAACATACTTGCAACCCAATGTTTATCAAGATGTTGACGGTAGATACAGGGGAATGGATAAAAATATTCACACAGCCACCGACTTTACAAATTACACAGTTTTCTCACTTTGGGATACATACAGAACATATCACCCACTAATGACCATAATTGAGCAAAAACGTACTGCCGATTTTATCAATACAATGCTAAATATGTATCGTTTAGGCGGTTTGCTGCCAATTTGGGAGCTATCGGCTAACGAAACCTACTGTATGATTGGAAATCACGCTATTTCTGTTATTGCCGATGCTTATATGAAAGGGATTGAGGGTTTTAATGCCGAGGAGGCTCTAAAAGCAATGATAAACAGTGCCGAACAAGACCATTTTGGGCTAAAACCATACAGAGAGCACGGTTATATCCCCGGAGATAAGGAGCATGAATCTATCTCCAAAACATTGGAATACGCATATAACGACTGGTGTATAGCCGTAATGTCAAAGAAAATGGGAAAAGAGGATATTTATCAGAAATATATAAAACGTGCACAGTCTTATAAAAATATCTTAGACCCCGAAACTGGATTTATGCGCCCCAAACTTAACGGTGGCTGGTTATCGCCTTTTGATCCTACAAAAGTGGATTGGCATTTTACGGAAGCCAATTCATGGCAATATAGCTTTTACGTGCCTCACGATATAACTGGTTTTTATTCACTTTTGGGCGGTAAAGAGAGAATGATAGAACAATTAGATAAACTATTTACTACAAATGCCGATGTCTCAGGGCGTGATATGAAGGACATTACGGGTCTTATAGGACAGTATGCACACGGCAACGAACCGAGTCATCATATGGCTTATTTATATGTATTCGCAAACGAACCTTGGAAGACTCAACACTACGTTAAAAAGATTATGGACGAGTTTTATACCCCTACTCCAGATGGCTCGATTGGCAACGAAGATTGCGGTCAAATGTCGGCGTGGCTTGTTATGAGTGCTATGGGGTTCTATCCTGTTACTCCCGGAGCACCGGAATATATTATAGGTACACCATGGTTCCCAGAGATGTCGATAAACTTAGAGAACGGAAACAGGTTTAAAATAACTGCGAAGAACCTCACTGAGAAAAACAAATACATCAATTCGGTGAAGCTAAATGATGTGGATTATCCCAAGTCGTATATTTCTCATAATGAGATTATTTCTGGCGGTCATTTAGAGTTTTACATGACCGATAAACCCAATAAAACATGGGCTACTGCCGATGAAAATGTTCCTGTAACGCATATATCCGATAATCTGATACTACCTGTTCCTGTAGTAAACTCAAAAGATAGACGAATTCGTGACAGCATGGTTGTAGAAATTGTAAAAGTTGTTTCGGATTGTCACGTATTTTACACTTTAGACGAATCGGAACCTGATACAAGTTCTACAGAATACACCTCTCCTTTTGCGCTAAAAGAGACAACAACCGTAAAGGCTGTTGCATACAACCAAGAGCTTGGATACAGCTTTGTTACGGAAGCAGGTTTTGTAAAGATTGATTTGGATAAAAAGATAGAGATTCTCTCGAAATGGAGTAGTAGCTACCATGCAGGCGGTGCCGAAGCATTGATTGATGGTATAAAGGGTCAAGACAACTGGCGTTTAGGCAATTGGCAAGGTTATCAAGGTACTGATTTTGAGGCTATTGTTGATTTAGGAAAAGTAAAAGCCATAAAGTATATAAGCGCAGGATTTGTACAGGATATCAGGTCATGGATTTGGATGCCTATGGATGTTACCTTTTACGGCTCAAAAGACGGTAAAACGTATCAGAAATTGGCTACAGTTAAAAACCTTGTTCCTATTCACGATTACACTATTCAAACGCAAAATATGAGCGCAAAAGTTAATGCAACTGTACGATACGTAAAGGTTAAAGCTACTAATTTTGGCAAGATTCCATCTTGGCATTTGGGTGCTGGTGGTCAGGCGTTTATTTTTATTGATGAGATAGATATAGATTAAATATAACTACGTTCTATAAACAACTGAACAATTAAAAAAGAGGCTGTCTCAAAAGTAAAGACAGCCTCTTATATTTATTAAGTTTTAAACATCCCTAATCAATCCTTCAAACAGCGTACTGAAAAACCCCAATCCTTGTCGTAATAAACTCCACCTATTACAGTGGCATAGAAGTTCATGCCATAACTACGTACACCAAAGCCACTACGCTCTGTGGTAGTCCACCAGTCTCCAACATACCCAATGTACATAAAACTTCCATTATTGTATCGGTCGCCAGCCGGAAGAGCTGTAAAGCCTGATTCGTTGGTTGCTCCTTCGTTTGGACTTTCCCAGTGTTCTGTTCCGGCTTCTTTAAGTTTACCACCTGCTATATCTGTTCCACCAAGGTAATCTATTAATTGCACCCATTCTGCATCGCTTGGCAAATGCCAGCCTGTAGGACATACTCCCTGTACTCCGCTTGGATTAGAGCTACTACTTGACGATCCTGCCATTGCTGCTGTCCAGTTATATAATACACCGTAAGTGGCGTAATTAGCTGTAGCTTTGGCTTCTGTTACACTTGTTCCATAATAGTCATAGACATAATAATATGGTTCACTGTTTGAGGCTGTTTCCGGACCAACTACGCTCGGCAAATATTTTAGGTTCTCTGCCATCCATATTTGAGAGCCAATTTGTACTATCTGATATACATTGCCATCTCTGGGATCTGTAAAGGTCCCGGCTGTTGAGTCTTCTACTTCCGGTCTATAAAAAATAATACTGTCTATATCTGTATTAACGCTATATCGACCATTAACCACTCCGTTTTTTATAATATAGAGGGTATCATTGGAAGCAGAACCACTATTTCCATAAAACACAATACTATCTGTTTGTGTGTTAATATTGTATTGTTGCAAAATCGCTCCGTTTTTCATGATATACATTGTGTCAATCTGAGCAAAAGTACTGTTTAACGATAAGCCAAAAATTGCTATTAAAAAACTGATTATTGGGATAATTCTTTTCATATTAATTCTCCTGTTATTAGTTTTGTTTAATAACTTTTACTGTTTCAGTATATGTGCCGTGTACGTAACGGCAGAGGTAAATGCCTTGTGGCAAAGCGTTTAAATCAAGAGTCGTTTGGCTATTGGTAATTTTGTGGCTTATCAACGTTTTGCCATCGATGCCAAATACCTGCATTTCTCCACCAAGTTTATCGCTCGGCAGGATAATGTTTAGCAGGTTATTTGCCGGATTTGGGTACACCGTTAGCATATTTGCCTGTTCATCTGGCATATCAATTCCTATAAAGTTGATAAAACTTATATATCTTATTTCGTTAATGGCGTGTACAGCAGTACTGTTATCTGTTTTATGTACAGTAACATTGCCATCAGAAAAACTCAACTTGCTGATACTACTAAGGGTATAAATATCCTGAGTATCATCGGTGTTGCGCACATACAAATTTTGCGCGAAGGCCGGCAAAATATACAAGACTGAAGTGGCAACTACTAAAATTGATTTTAAAAAGTGTTTTCTCATTTTCTTATATTTAAAATTTTTAATTTATAAATATAGAACTAATAAACGTAATTCAGTAATCAAGATACTACATTTTAATAAAAATTTTAATTTTTATTTGGTTGTAATTAAGTTTTTGCAGTCTTGTAGTGATTTAAGAAAAATATTTTCATAAACTCCCATTAATGCAATAAAAAAGCCAACTACTAATAGCATAGTTGGCTTTGTTTTATTAGTCTTTAATTGCCTAAGTCTTATAGCTATAATGTTAAAACCAAGATAGTTATCAACATTGTTGTAAAATCATTATCATCGTTATCATATTCTATGGAAACTCGTTTATCAAACCTGCCTAAACCCAATTGCAATAGACCTGCTGTAAGCTCATTTAGCTCTTCTGTACTAGCTGTAATATGATAATTCTTTTCCTTTTTATCATAAGTATAGTTTATTTCAAGAATCTTATCGTTATCTAAATAGTAATCCCAACCGTTTTTCTTTTTCTTTTCTGATACAACAATATTTTGTGAAGGAAAAAATATCCTTTTGCCCTTATAAAAGGCAACTGTATCTTCATTACTGTTAAATAGTATTTTACTTTTCTTTAAAATGTAGTTATTCTCATTTATTTTAATATTTCTGATATTATCTTCTCTAACAAACGTAATAATTGTATCGTTTGTACTATTTAAAAGTGAGAATTTTTCAGCAGCACTATGTTTTTTAGGAATAACAGACGTAAATTGCTGTCCCTGCGAGAAAAGATTAGAGAAGAAAAAGGCAAATATTACAAAAGTTAAGTGTTTCACTGTTAATTATTTTTAATTAGTTCTATTACTGTCAAATATAATGTATTTCGATAATTAAATACAATATTTCTTTTGCTATTATTGTTATTTTTTTGTAACATTGCGGTAGCTTTTAAATTTTTATTTGGTTGTCCCCGTTTTGTTATATAACGGGGTTGTCAAGAAGCCAACTATATCATGGCGTAGTTGGCTTTATTTATTAAATAAGCATCACAAGAGATTATTTGAATTGTAAAACTTAGCAATCAATCTAAAAAAACACACTATGAGAACTACTATATTGTTGATAATTATGCTATTAAGCTCAAATATTTTAATGTGTCAAATGCGGACATATACCATTTATGACAAAACTGGAAAAGAGCTTGATTTTGAAGAGTTGGTAAACGTATCCCTTAAATCGGAATTGGTTTTCTTTGGTGAGTTGCATAATAACTCGATTGCCCACTGGCTACAAATAAAAATGCTTAAATCATTCATAGAGGCTACCGACCGCCAAATAGTTGTTGGAATGGAGATGTTTGAATCTGATGATCAGACACTTATTGATGAGTATTTAAACGGTATTATTCCGGAACGGAACTTTGAAGAGGAAGCTAAACTATGGTCAAACTACAAAACTGACTATAAACCTATAGTTTTGGTTGCTAAAGAGCATAAAATACCTGTTATTGCAACAAATACTCCCCGCAGATACGCTGCAATGGTTAATCGTGGTGGGTTTGAGGCTTTAGATAATCTAACCGATGAGGCAAAACAATTAATCGTCCCTCTCCCATTTGCTTTTGATGCGGAGCTACCAGGATATAAATTGATGACAGAAATGTCCCCAATGCAAAGCGTGAAAATAAATGTAGAGAACTTAGCTAAAGCTCAGGCATTGAAAGATGCAACTATGGCGCATTTTATACTTAAAAACCTCAAAGACAGAGGCTTGTTTTTCCATATCAACGGCATTTACCATACGAAAAACAACGAGGGTATTTTGTGGTATATTAACAATCAACTAAAAGGGGTGAAAATTACAACTATTAGCACAATTACGGTTTTGGATATAAACTCTGTTGATACTAGCGAGTTACAAACAGCGGATTTTACTATTTGTATAGATTCTGACTTTAGCAATTAACAATGTGCAATTAGCAATGAATAATTAAATGGCTGATTTTCACTCAATTGCCACGACTTTTAAGTCGTGGAATAGGTTACACACAGAAAATAGGCTTTAGCCCAAACTTACTTTATTTTCAGGTTTTGAAAGTCATAAGCCTTAATAAACTCATTGTATTCATCTGCAAAAGTTTTTCTTTTTTGATGCTCTTCCTGATTGACCATGTAAGCCGTTTTTTATAGATTTAGGCTAAAGCCATTTTTAATTCATTTATTATCCGTGCCTTAAAAGGCACGGCAATTGATATTCTATCACGGAATTTGACTCTCAATTATTGCTATATTGCTAATTCGTGCTTGCAAAATTTGTATATACTCTAAAGCTGGGGCAAATCCTATCTCTTTAGATTTTTGAGCAAATTCAAGGGCTTGGAGTAAAACTCCCTCTCTTTCGCATTTCACTGCTAAATTGTAATTTGCTTTTCCTGCAAGATTTTTATTTCCACTATCCGAGTACCTACTCCATAAGTCCTCGGCTTTATCCCATTGATTTGAACTAACATAGCTTTTTGCCACAACAAAATCATTATTTCCCGAAGTGAAAATATAACGATAGGTTTGATTCCAATGCGGAGAAATAGTTTTAGCAAATTGTTTGCCACACCTGTTAACTATATGATTTACAGCCTTGTGAAAATCAACAAGATCATACAAAGAGTTATAAGAAGTTTTTACACCTTCAACCCATACGGTATCGTGATAGTAGCGTTGGTAAACTGTTTGGTTATTACTATTCAATATTTCCCATGCAACCTTATATTCAACCATTACAGCCGATACGTAAAGTCTTGTATAATAGTCGCGTGTAGGTTCTTGAAGTACTTCTGTTTTTAAATCCACCAATTTTAGCTCTATGCGATTATTGTTGCTGAGATTTGAATTGAAAGTTGTATCAACACGGGCAAATTCAAATCTTTCCGATTCTGCTAAAATATTATAAGCTGCTCTAACACACTCAAAAGAGAGTAAACTATCTAACTGCCATTTCTCATATTGCTTGTTTGAAACAGGCTTTGGATTAGTAATAAAGTGCTTATTTACTAAATCAACATTTCTAACATTAAGATTTATAACTGTGTCGGCAGGTCTTAGCACTTCAAAATATACTCTGTCAACCACTGTACAAGAGTTGAAAAATATTAGTGTTGACAGTAAGGTACCAAAAACAAATATTAAACTTTTCGATTGCATGATTGAAATCCTCCTGTTTTACTGGTTAAATTTATTAACGTTGACCATGATATTTACGCAAAAACCATTCAATTGTTGCGAAACTAATAACCAAAAATAGTAAAAATGTATAAACAACAATGTCTGATATTGTGCGATTTGATATTTGACGCGGTTTTGAATCTATGAGCTTGCCAATCCTGTCGGAAAGTTCGTCTAAATCGGTATTATAAAAGATATTTTCATCTGAATTTCCTGAAATGTTTTTCAAGAACGTGATATCAGGAATTGAAACTTGCTTTTCTATGTTGATATCGGCAACTGCAAATGTCTTTTTATCTGTATATGTAGCACTATCTGTTTTATAATATCCTGTTACAGAATATGTTCCAACCGGCAAAGTCCCAATATATGTTCGATAGTACTGCTCATAAGGTTTCATACTAAAACTTATGTTTTGAGTGTCTTCGCCCTCAATCAGTAAATCGACTTTTTTATCGTTGATAAGCTGAAAGTTCATATTATATACAAACGCATCAACGTATATATTTGTTGTTTTTGCCCATATAGGTTTTACGCTAATTTTTAGTGGCGATGTTGCCGGCTTAACTGACAGGAACTGAATTACTTGTCCAATTAAATCGTTTAGAGCCGAGGCGTTTCCGTAGTTTTTATTTAAAAATATATTCCAACGCCACAATCCCTCTCCTGTTGTCAGGGCTATACGTCTGTTTCCTACAATTGTAGTTAGTAACAACGGGTTTTCTGTTTCAACTGACCCAATACGCTGAAATATAGCAATTTCAGAACTATTTACTACATTCCAACGTCCAAATTGAGCATATAACGGTGGCAATTTATCGATCACTGAAAGAAGCAACTGAGGTATAATAAAGTAATTATAGAATTGGTTTTCAACAGGATATACCAAATCTAACTTTTTGCCTGTACGACTAAAGTTCCACCCCAAATTTAGTTGGTTCAATATTGTTGTATTTGTTTTGGAGCCAACGAAAAACCATATCGAACGATTTTGCTTAACTGCCTCTACAACAAACCTATCAGCACCGAAATCACCATCGGGAAGGTGCATGAAAATTATAGCAGAATACTTATTAAAATCTCCAGAAAACGAACTAACATGCTGCACATCAAGTCTATAAGCCTTATTTTGCTCAATGCTTTGTCGTAAAAAACCAATATCTGGAGAAGGTGCATTATAAAGTAGCAGTATATCTGTTTCTGCATCAATAACTTCTATCGCAAAATAGGCTTTATTGTTTTCAATATTTTTCTCTCTTTGGTCGGCTTTTAATCTTACTTCGTATTGATAAACACCAGCTTTTGGAGCGTTAAGCATTACAGTAGTTTTTATTCTCTGTTCATCTTTTTGAAAATTGATTGGGATTTTTTCAACAAGAGTTCCTTTGCGGTAAATCTCAATTTCCGAGTTAACTATATTATTATCAGTTCTTCTGACCTCAATATCAACTTGAAATTTATTGTTGGAATATACCATTGGGTTATTTTGAATTGAAGCTATCCAATAATCAATAACTGCCACAGTATCAGCCATTACAACCGATAGTACAGGTATGCCACTCTTTTCAGCTTTTCTTGTAGGATACTCGCCTGTATTAACCAATCCGTCTGTAATTAAAACAATAGCGTTGGGCTTATTTACCTGATAATAGCTATCAATATGGTCGAACAGTGCCGATATATTTGTCTCATTCTCACTGTGTTGCAACGGGCAAGTATCACAAACTCTTTCGCCAAATGTAATGTTCTGTATATCAAACTTTTTGCTTAACTGTTCGGCTTGATTATTTATAATATCAATATTCTGTTGTAGTCTGATGGAATCGTTCAAGTATTTTATTGATTCTGAATTATCGTAGGCGAAAATAAGTTTTGGTTTTTGAATTTCTGTAAGTGTAAATGATATGCGAGGATTTAGCAAAATAAAAACTAACAGCGCGATAGTTAATGCTCTTAACGCAAAAAGATAAAAAGTTACTGATTTAGAAAACTGATTAGATGATTTTTTATAGTAAAAATAGTATGAAACTAAAGCTCCAGCGGCTAAAGCCAATAAAAAATAGAATATAAATTGAAGTGTGCTACTCATGTCGTAATTACCATGTTTTAATTGTCAAAAATACGAGATTTTTCGGTGTTTTTAGATACAATATTATAACAAAAGAGCCTTACAAATATATGTAAAGCTCTAATGGTTTATGATTGTATATTTTCAGTTCTATTTTTACAATCAGGTTTGCATTGCTCCGCAAACGCTAATTACTTGTCCGCTAACATACGAAGATAAGTCTGATGCTAGGAATAGACACACCTTAGCAACCTCGTCAGGTTCTCCACCACGTCTTAGTGGAATTTTTTCGTACCAACCTTTAACTATCTCCTCTGGCAGTTGTCCTGTCATGTCGGTAATGATAAATCCAGGTGCAACAGCGTTACAACGAATATTACGTACACCAAGCTCTTTGGCAATTGATTTTGTAAAACCAATCATTCCGGCTTTTGATGCCGAATAGTTACATTGATTGGCATTTCCGCCTACTCCAACAACAGAACTCATGTTGATAATACTTCCGGAGGCCTGTTTCCACATAATTGGCTGAACAGCTTTGGTAAAGTTAAACGCTGATTTTAAGTTTACGGTAATAACTGCATCCCACTGATCTTCGGTCATGCGCTTTAGAGCACCGTCTTTTGTTATTCCTGCGTTGTTAACTAAAATATCAACGCGTCCAAAGTCCTTTGCTATCTCTTCAACAACTTTTTGCGTTTGCTCATAGTCTGCTGCATTTGAAGCATAGCCTTTTGCCTTGACATTTAGAGCTTTTATCTCTTTTTCGGTTTCAAGAGCTACATCGTTGATAACAAGGTCTGTAAATGCTATATTACATCCCTCTGATGCTAAACGGAGCGCAACCGCTTTTCCTATTCCTCGTGCAGCTCCTGTAATAATTGCTGTTTTACCTTCTAATAGTTTCATAAATTACAATTTTATCTGTTATAATATCAATACAAAGTATATTGACCTTTTCGTGTCAAATTTACAAAAGGAGATTGATTTTTCAAAATTATGTCCAAACTCTCTGATGTTAATCGGGTAAGGTTAATATTTCGTAGCCTGTTGGGGTAACTAAAACCGTGTGTTCGAATTGTGCAGAGAGCTTTCCGTCAATTGTTCTGGCAGTCCAACCATCTTTGGTGTCTATTGTTACTCTTGGTTTTCCTATATTTATCATTGGCTCTACTGTAAAAATCATTCCTTCGCGCATCTTTTTTCCGGAGCCTCTGCGTGCAATATGTTCAACCTGCGGCTCTTCATGAAAATCAATTCCAACTCCGTGACCACAAAACTCGTAAACGACGCTGTATCCTTTGCTGTGTGCATAACGTGCAATAACAAATCCAATATCACCAAAATATGCACCAGGCTTTACTTGTTGAATCCCTAAGTTCAAACAATGTTTGGTTGCTTCAACCAATTTCATTGCCTCATCTGATACATTGCCTATCAAAAACATTGTGCTTGTATCGCCATAATATCCGTTCAAAATTGTGGTTACATCTATATTTACAATATCACCTTCTTTTAGGATAATTGATTCTGAAGGAATTCCATGACAAACAACTTCATTAAGAGATATGCACGAAGCTTTTGGGAAACCGTTGTAACCCAACGTTGCTGATATTGCGCCGTTATCTTCTATATACTTTAATATTAAGTTGTCTAAATGCTCTGTGGAAACGCCTGCAACTACGTAAGGTTCAATGTATTTCAGAACATTAGCTGCTAAACGAGAGCTTTTACGAATACCCTCAATTTGTTCGGGTGTTTTAATTATTATGGACATTACAAATATTGTTTAAATTCACAAAATGAAATAGTTTCCAAAGCTAACAATTAAACATCGCTTTGGAAACTATTGCCATTAAAAAAAGTAATTAACCTTTAAATATTTTCTCCAACTCTAACACATCCTCTCTAAAGCTCCTGTCAGTTTCCATTAAATTTCTGACTGTTTTACAGGCGTGAAGGACAGTTGCGTGATCTTTCCCTCCTATTGATGTGCCAATTGAGGCTAATGACTCCTTAGTCAACGCTTTAGCAAAATACATTGCAACTTGTCGCGCTTGGACAATTTCTCTACGGCGTGTTTTACTGTTAAGTTGTTCGAGAGAAACTTTATAATAGCTACATATTGTGTTTTGTATTAAATCAACTGTAATTGATTTACGCGTGTTTTTAACAAGTTTATCTATTAAATCTTGAGCTAAACTTAAAGTTATTTCATTTTTATTTAAAGTAGAATGTGCTAAGAGTGAAACTAAAGCACCCTCCATTTCCCTAACGTTTGTAGTTACGTTTTTAGCAATATACTTTTGTATTTCTGGGTTAAGTTCAACTCCATCTCTATATAAACGATGTTTTAATATAGCTAATCGTGTTTCGTAATCGGGTGCTTGTAGCTCGGCAATTAATCCCCATTTAAAGCGCGATAAAAGTCGTTGTTCTAAACCTTGTAGTTCGGCTGGCGACTTATCACATGTTAACACAAGTTGCTTAAAGTTTTGATGCAAATAGTTGAAAATATGAAAGAATGCTTCCTGCGTTTTGGGCTTGTTTCCTTGTGCAAATGAGTGTATATCATCAATTATCAATACATCTATCATTCTATAAAAGTTGATAAAATCGTTAGTCTCATTAGCTTGTACTGCATCAACAAATTGTTGTTGAAATTGATGTGCATGAACATATAAAACCATTTTGTCAGGGTGCTGTTCTTTAACCTGAAGACCTATGGCATGAGCAAGGTGACTCTTTCCATATCCACTGCCACCGTGAATAAACAACGGATTAAATGCTGTTTTGCCCGGATTTGCAGCTATATTTAATCCTGCCGAGCGAGCTAATTTATTGCAATCGCCTTCTATAAAATTATCAAATGTGTATTGTGGATTTAATTGTGAATCTATTTTAAGCTTTTGTAAACCAGGTATTACGAAAGGGTTTTTTATTTCGTGCCTTCTGTCGACACTAATTGGTATTTCAACAAGCTTGTTCACAGTGTTTACTTTTCCTTGTGCGGGCATAGCAATAGTTTTAGAGTTTTCGTTGGTTAAATCTTGGACCATAACTGGCTCGTATGATAATTTAGCACCGGGTCCAATAACTCGGCGTAGTGTTGATTTTAATAGTCCAATATAGTGTTCTTCTAAAATCTCTACATAAAACATTGATGGGACTTGTAGTCGCAAATCTGTTCCTTCAAAATGTAGTGGTTTTATTGGAGCGAACCAAGTTTTAAATGCTTGTACTGGTACATTGTCTCGAATTATATTAAGACACCTCTCCCATATTTGATCATGACTATTAAATTTCATTAAAAAAAACTCCTTTCACTTAAAAATCAGTACACAAGAAAAATGGCATTTGTACCTGCAATATTGTGAATTATTTTTATATAAAAAAATGAATTTCCTCTTGCTTTTTTGGATATTTTGATATGAACTTCACTATCAAGTGCTTTGAAGAATATTTTTTATATATTATATATTTATCTATATTTCAGTAATTTATAATTTATATTTTTTAACTAGATTTGCAATTATTTATTAAAATCATGCAAGTGACAAGCAAATTTTATTGGTGTAAATAGTTGCTTTATGGTTAATTATATGTTCTAATATTTTTATTTAAACGTTGTTATATTATTGTTATTTTTTTGATATTTTTATAAAATTTTTGCACATTAAATTAAAAAAAACTTCAAAATTATTATTAAAGTTATAATAACAATTGTTCATGTAAAAGTTTACAATTTTGTAAAATAATACTTACGGTTAACCATGTATTATCCCTAAGGACAGATTTATTATAGTCCGCATATTGTAAATATAGGACAATAGATATATTTTCGACACATACGTAACACACGCATTTATAAGAAGCTGCTACGTTGGTACACTTAAATGTGTGATTTTTTTACTAACCGAGCTTATTTTTTAACTTCTCTGCTAAAGATACTAAAGTTAAAATACCTCTTAGGATTTTTATTTATATCTTCGGACAGTTTGCTCAGGTTTTCAACCGCTTCGACAAGTGAGTAGTATAAGGTGTCATTTTGCATCATCTTTCCAACTGTGCCCTCGCCCTTTTCAATTCTTTCCATTGTGGATTTAACAGAAGCCGTTGTTTTATTGATATTATCGGTTAAACTTACAAATGAGATGTTTGATATAGAGTCTGTGGTTTTATCTAAATTGTTAATTATTTGTCGTATCTCTTTATTGCTTTTATTTAGGTTGTCTGTCAAACTTCTGATATTTACAACCGTAGCTTGTATATCATCAGATTTATTAACAAGTAGAGTATCTAGTTTATTAGTAATACTGTGTATGTTTTTAGTTGAAGAGTTAATATGAGTAAATGCTTTTTGAATATCTTCTCGTGTCTCTTCATTAAAAACCAATCTTACCATTCTTATAGCTTCCTCCATCTCATTTAACAAATCTTCTGCCTTATGTTTTAGGGGTAACATTTGTATACTTACTTGCTCTTTTAAGCTCTCTTCCGTGTCTGAAATCAACGTGTCGCCTGATTTATGAAACTGTTTATTTTCGGTAAACTCAAGCTCTACGGCTTTTGTTCCCATTAAATCAATACTAACAATACGCGCAATAGTGCCAACAGGAATATCTATCTTAGGGTTAACTCCTATTACTACATCTATATTGCCAATCTGTTCAAAATTGATTTTTATTGAATGAACAGTTCCTACTTTAAAACCATTAAATAAAACTGAAGACGATTCGGATAATCCACTAACATGTTGATAAGTAACTTTATAAAAATTTTCATTTGAAAATACGTCTCTACCTTTTAAAAAGTTAATCCCCCATATTAGTATAAATATACCAATTGAGACAAGTAAGCCTATTAAGGCAATTTTTGATTTATGACCTAATGCCATACTCTATTTTTTATGCAAATATACTGTTTTTTCAATTATTCAAAATCAATAGTTGGCTATGTAATTTATGTTTTGTAAGCCAAATATTTACTTATTTTGAGCTCTTTCTAATAGCTACATCAACGGGTATTGGTTTTTGATCCTCAAAAGCTGTAATAAATGCTCCTGGAAAATATATTTTACAATTTTCTATTGCATTTTTAGCTTCTGCATACGTACTAAATGTACCGTGATAGTATTTATTAAACCCGTCTAGCCATAAATAATAGACTTTTCCTAATTCAACAAACTCTTTTTTACCCAAGTCGGGTGTTGCCTTTGATGCCGTTAGCTGAACAGAAAATACAATTCCTTTTTGAGGTAACTTTATGGTTGTATTATCATTAGCCTGACCATCTTGGCTCTCACTTAGTTTTTCTAATTTTATACTTAACTCCTCAAAATATGAATCAACAGCTCTGTAAATAGCTGATGCTAACTGCTCTATACCTTTTTGGCTATTGATATAAGCTTCTTCTTCTCTATTTGAAATAAATCCTACTTCCACTAATACACAGGGCATGCTAGTATTCCATAACACAAGAAAACCCGCCTGCTTTACGCCTCGGTTATGCCTTTTAACATTTTGAGTAAATTCGTTTTGTACAAGATTTGCAAATTGGAGACTTTGATCAAGATGCGCATTTTGCATCAATGAAAAAATGATAAACGATTCAGCAGATGATGGATCGTAACCTTCATATCTCTCGCTATAATCTTGCTCAAGAACAATAACTGCGTTCTCTTTTTGTGCTACTTCTAAGTTCTCCTGGGTTTTGTGTAGCCCCATTACAAAGGTCTCTGTTCCATGGGCTTTAACATTTTTGGATGAATTGGCATGTAATGAAATAAAAAGGTTTGCCTTATTCTCATTTGCAATTTTTGAGCGTTGATCCAATGGAATAAAAACATCTGTATCACGTGTATAAATAACCTTAATATTTGGTAATCCTTCGTTGATAAGTCCTCCTAATTTTAAAGCTAATCTAAGAACAATATCTTTTTCTTGTGTAGAAGACCCTAAAGCACCTGAGTCTTTGCCTCCATGTCCGGGATCGATCACAACAGTAAATGACTGCTTTCCTATTTTACTATCTTGAGAAATCGCACTCTGCAACCCCAATAAAAAAACGATTAATAATAAAAAAAATCGAGACATTAACGAAAGGGTTGATATTCTTAGCGAGAATTTCGTTAGTTTTGACACGAAATTTGACGAGCATGTTTCCATGTGCGTTTGATTTTAATGTTTTGTAAACTGTATATATTTGAAACTCAATATTATACTTTTTATTGTTAGCTAAATTAGGATAAGTTTGCAAATCCAACGTTATAGAATACAAAAGTATAATTTATTAATCGTTTTTCATAAGTGAATCGATATTTTTACATATTACTTTTATTACTATTAACATTTCCGATAGAATTATTATGGTCTCAAGATGAGTCTATTGATAAGCCAAAACCTTCTGTACAGAAAAAAAGCAAATCAATGCTAGAAATGCCAATAGATTATCAGGCTCAAGATACAATAAAAGTTTTTATCAGGAAAAAAAAGGAGGTTTTGATAGGTAATGCAAAGGTAACATATCAAAATATGGAACTTACGGCTGATTACATTGAAATCGACTTCGAAAAGGGAGAAGTGTTTGCAACTTGCAAACCCGACAGCACAGGGCAAATGTCTGGTTTTCCGGTATTTAAAGAGGGTCCGGACCAATTTGAGGCTTATTCTATTAGATATAATTTCAACACAAAGAAAGGTTTGATTCACGATGTTGTGACAGAACAAGATGGGGGGTTTTTACATAGCTCTACTACAAAAAAACACTCTGCCAATATTATTGATATTAAAAAGGGTAAATATACAACCTGCGAGAATGAGCATCCACATTTTTACATCGCTTTGTCAAAAGCTCGAATTATCCAGAACGAAAAGATAGTTGCCGGACCAGCCTACTTGGTTATCGAAGACATACCTACACCCGTTGCTATTCCTTTCGGTTATTTCCCATTTACTAAAGAAAAAGCCTCTGGAATTATTATTCCATCTTATGGTGATAGTCGTGAAAGAGGCTTTTACCTTACTAATGGCGGATATTATTGGGCGGGCACTGATTACTTCGACTTTAGAATTTTAGGCTCAATTTACACAAAGGGTTCATGGGATTTGGAAGCAAGATCAAGATACAAACTACGTTACAAATTTGGAGGTGTTTTGGCATTCAAAACCGAGAAAATAGTGATAGGCGAAAAAGGGACGTCTGACAGACAAGTGCGTGATGGATATGTATTTACATGGAACCATAACCAAGACCCTAAGGCTAACCCCTACCAACGTTTTGGAGCTAATGTTAATTTAAGGTCAACCTCATCTAATATCTACTCTACAAACCTTAATAACTATATTCAAAACACTGTGTCGAGCGATATCTCTTACCAGAGAACATTCTCGGGCACACCTTTTTCTCTATCTGCTAATGCTAAGCACGTTTTAAACACAATTGATACAAGTGTTACACTTACTCTACCAACAGCAACACTTAATATGACACGACAAACTCCCTTTGCACGAAAAGAGAGAATTGGAAAACAAAAATGGTACGAAACAATTGGGATAACCTATAATGCAAACTTGCAAAACACTGCAAAAATGCACGAGCGTGACTTTTTTACCAACAGAATGAACGACAAATTCAAATATGGTGTCAATCACAACATAAACTCAAATGCGTCACTAAAAGTGTTAAAGCATATTAATATAACGCCGCAAGCATCGTATAAAGAACGTTGGTATTTTGAGCAATTTAACAAGAAATTTATCAAGGGAACAATGCATGATAGCCTAATGATAGACCCTCCAATACGAGACACAGTTATTGCTGATACTTCGCAAGGTTTTTACCGTGTTTGGGATTATAACACATCAGTAAGCATGAGCACCATGATATATGGTATGTTCAAGTTTCATCCAAAACTACCCGTAAAAGCCATAAGAGTTGTACATAAACCATCAATTTCATTATCGTATAAGCCCGATTTTGGCGAACAAAAGTACGGATATTACAATCATGACACTATTGCGGCTTTAAACTACAACAGGTATGCAGGTAGTATTTTTGGAACTCCGTCGGTAGGAGAATCAAAGTCTATTTCGTTCAGCCTTAATAATAATGTTGAAATGAAAGTTCGAACCAGAAAAGATTCCCTAAATGATTCAAAAAAAATCACTATTTTCGATGCTATTGGGTTGTCAACAAACTACAACGCAGCTATAGATAGTCTAAACTGGTCACCACTTAGTTTTAATGCCCGAACTAAACTATTCGATTTTTTGAACTTTAATTTAAGCGGAAGCATGGATTGGTACACATTTGATGAGGTTGCTATGCGGCGTATCAATAAATTTCAATACAAAGTCGACAAAAAATTAGGACGACTGACCTCTGTTAACTTTACCGCTAATTTTAGCCTAAATTCAACATCTTTTGGCGATAAAAACGAACGCGTTAGTTTAGATCCATATGACTACAATTACTATTATAACTATTTTGATATCCCCTGGTCAATTAGCGTTGGGTACACATATTCATACGCAAAGCCTGATACAAAAAAGCGTGTTATTCAGAACGTTAACATTTCGGGAGACTTTAGTGTAACAAACAAATGGAAAATAAGCTATTCAACTGGTTATGACATCGAAAGGAAACAAATTTCACTTACGAACTTGGGAATAACGAGAGATTTACACTGTTGGATAATGCGCTTCGAGTGGGTTCCATTTGGAGAGCGACAAAGCTACTTCTTTACAATTGGAGTTAAATCAAGTATTTTACAAGACCTTAAATTTGATAAACGAGAATATTATTTCGATACTGTACGATAAATCATTAATGATATGGACTCTTTTTACGACTCAAATCTGTTTTCTTATGTAGTATTGCCACTTCTTATATTTGTGGCACGCGTTATCGATGTTAGCATAGGTACGCTACGGATTATTTTCCTGTCAAAAGGATTTAAAAAGACCGCACCCATAATGGGTTTTTTTGAGGTTTTAATCTGGATTTTAGCAATTGGCGAGATAATGAAAAACCTAAATAACTGGAGTTGCTATCTTGGCTATGCAGCGGGCTTTGCTGCAGGAAATTATATAGGTATTCTCTTAGAAGAGAAGTTGGCAATGGGAATACATATTGTTAGGGTAATTACCGAAAAGGGTACTAAACAACTGCTTAATAATTTCCACGACGCTGGTTTCGGAGCAACTGTTTTAGGGGGTGAAGGTCACAGCGGCAAAGTTGATGTTGTGTATGTAATAATCAACAGAAAAGATTTACCAAAAGTTGAAAATATAATCGAAGCTCACAATCCTCAATCATTTTATTCTATTGAAGATATAAAACAGGTTAAGCATGGAATATTTCCGACACCATCATTGAAAAACAAAAGATATAGAAGTCCATTTAATAGATTAAGAAAAGGAAAATAAAATTATCATGTCAAAATATTCTGCTGTAATTGTCACTATAGGCGATGAAATATTAATAGGTCAAATATTAGACACTAATAGCCAGTGGCTTGCGAACAATCTTTTTTCTGAAGGCTTCACTATCGCTGAAATAATAAGCATTGGCGACATCGCCGAAAAGCTTATCGAAGTTTTGGAATATGTCAACAACCGTTTTGATTTTGTTGTATTTACAGGTGGCTTAGGTCCTACTAATGACGATAGAACTAAGGTTATACTAAACAATTGGTTTGGAGCTAAGTTGGTTTTAAACCATGATGTTTTGTCTGATATCTCCGAAATGCATTTTAGACGACACGGAAATAAAAATCTTAACCAACGAAATCACGATCAAGCAATGGTTCCCGACTGTTGCACTGTTCTAAGGAATGAAGTTGGCACCGCACCCGGTATGGTATTCTCAAAGGATGATAGCAAAACTATCTTTGCAATTCTGCCGGGAGTTCCTTTTGAGATGAAGTGGTTATATGAAAATAGATTAAAGGAGATAATCAATTCCAAATTCGACTTAATCCCACAAACCTACGACCTGTTTCATGTAATGGGTATTTCAGAATCAGCTCTTGCCCATCTGTTAGAGGATTGGGAAGAACAGTTGCCCGATGAATGGAAGCCCGCATACTTGCCCGCCGCAGGAATTATAAAATTGAGAGTTTTTCGCCCACAACCTGTTACAGAGCACTATAAACAGAGCATTGACACTTTGAAAAATCTTTTGGGTGAAAAACTAATTGCAAAAGACCAGGATACAATTCTTGATACAGTTGCTAAATTACTAGTATCCAATAAATTAACCATTGGAACTGCCGAGAGTTGCACCGGAGGAAATATTGCACGAGTCTTTACCCAAAAAGCCGGTGCAAGCGACTATTTTAAAGGCTCGATTGTATCCTATTCGAATGAGATTAAAACCAACATCCTAAAAGTTGATGAGAAATCTATAGAAAAGTTTGGTGCTGTTAGCCAAGAGGTTGTGGAACAGATGAGCGCAGGGGCACAAAAAATACTTAATTGCGATATCGTAGTATCAACAACAGGTATAGCTGGTCCCACTGGTGGAACTGAACAGAAACCAGTTGGCACAGTTTGGATATCAGTATATTTTAAGGGCAAGTTCTTTACAGAGAAGTATCTATTTGGAAAAACAAGAGAAATAAACATAGAGCGAACTACTAATAGTGCAATATATTTGTTATACAAGGTTTTAAAGAATTTATATAAACCTTTAGTTTAAATTTAAATAAACAGCAAATTGTTGTGAACTAAAACTTTTTACGAAAAAAACAACAAAAGAGTTGTGTAAATAAAAAATTTACCCGATATTTGCACTCCGAAAAATAAACAAAAGATTTAAACATAATTATAGATGTCACGAGTTTGTCAAATAACAGGAAAAAAGATGATGGTCGGTAATAATGTTTCGCACTCAAACCGTAGAACAAAAAGACGTTTTTACCCCAACATATTTAAGAAAAGATTCTACATTCCTGAAGAAGATCGTTGGATTACTCTAAGAGTATCAGCCAATGGAATTAGAACAATCAACAAAAACGGGCTATTAAATAGCCTTAAAGAAGCCCAAAAAAAAGGTTTTATTAAAAGTTATTAATTTAGATTACAATGGGAAAGAAAGCAAAAGGCAATCGTATACAAGTAATTCTTGAGTGCACTGAGCATAAAGAGAGTGGAATGCCTGGAACATCGAGGTATATAACCACTAAAAACCGGAAAAACACAACCGGAAGAATGGAATTAAAAAAATACAACCCAATATTAAAACGCATGACATTACATCGCGAAATTAAATAAATATTAGTCATGGCAAAGAAAGCAGTAGCAACATTGAGAAAAGGTGGCAGCACAAAAGGTTACGCCAAAGTTATTAAAATGGTAAAATCTCCAAAAACTGGATCTTATCAGTTTAAAGAAGATGTTGTACCACAAGAAGAGATAAAAAATTTCTTTAGCAAAAAATAGTTTTTTGTTCATACTTTTATGCATTTAAGCCTTCCTTGGGAGGCTTTTTTGCGTTATATTAACAACTAAGCAATTAACAATGAGCAATGAACAATTAGCAATTTAGTTAAAAGTTGAAAGTGGTTGGTGGTTGGTAAGTGGTGAATGGTGAATGGTGAATGGTGAATGGTGAATGGTGAGTAGTGAATGGTAAGTGGTGAAAATCAATCATATTTTAAAGACGTAGTCTTTCCTTAATATTCCTTAACTCCTAATTGGTTTAATTTAATGGTCGGAAGACCGAAGTCTGAAGTCAGAAGACAGAAAAACGAAAAGTCGAAGCCTATTTCAAAAAAGACACAACTCGTTCCACGCAAGACGCACCTTTTACCTTGTACCTTTTACCTTGCACCTTGTTCCTTGCAACTCGCAACTTTGTAAATTGTCAAACACGTTGTTTATTTGATGTTTTTATATAACTTTGTTCGTCTAAATTAGTTCACTAAAAATAATACTATGTTCTTTTTCTCAAAAGACAAAAAAGAGACTCTTGATAAAGGGCTCCATAAAACACGAGAAAGTGTTTTGTATAAACTCGGTAGAGCAATACTCGGCAAATCAAAAGTTGATAATGAAGTACTTGACAATCTCGAAGAAGTGCTGCTTTCATCTGATGTTGGTGTCGACACCACTTTGAGAATTATTGAGTCAGTAGAAAAGCGCATCAAAAGAGATAAGTACGTTAACACTGATGAGCTGAATAATGTCTTAAAGCAAGAGATAGCTGCTCTATTAGAAGAAAACGACAACGAAGATGAAATGGGGTTTAATCCACCGGAAAACAAAAAACCTTACGTAATACTGGTTGTTGGCGTTAATGGTGTAGGCAAGACAACAACTATCGGGAAGTTGGCATACCAATTCAAACAGAGTGGTAACTCGGTTATGTTAGGAGCAGCTGACACTTTTCGAGCGGCAGCCGTTGAACAGCTTGTTATTTGGGGCGAACGTGTTGGGGTTCCGGTTATTAAGCAACAAATGGGAGCTGATCCTGCTTCTGTTGCTTTCGATACAGTTAAATCTGCCGTAGCAAACAATATAGATGTTGTTTTAATTGATACTGCAGGAAGACTGCACAACAAAATCAACCTAATGAACGAACTTACCAAAATAAGGAAAGTGATTCAAAAGATTGTTCCAGAGGGACCTCATCAGGTTTTGTTAGTTTTAGACGGTAGCACAGGACAGAACGCTTTTGAACAAGCAAAACAGTTTACTGCTGCTACAAAAGTTACCGACTTGGCACTGACCAAGTTAGACGGAACAGCAAAAGGTGGCGTTGTTATTGGTATCTCTGACCAATTTAAAATTCCGGTACGCTATATTGGTGTGGGTGAGGGAATTGAAAATTTGCAGCTGTTTAACAAAGCTGAGTTTGTGGATTCGCTGTTTAAAAGCTGATAGTAAGACTGATAAACCTTTCAATAAATCGAGTTATTGCTATATGTAATAAATGAAAAAAAACTTTTACATAATTGCATTGATTGTTTTGATTCCCGGCTGTGGAATTTTAATTAACCCGATTGTAGAACAGATAACTGACTCTTTCGTGGATTGTGCACAAGAAATGGAAATTGATAGTTGTGAGCAAACTTTGATTTCGCTAGTAATAGCTAAGCGATTTACTGAACAAAAGTTTCCTGAAAGCCTTGACCAATTGAATTATATAAACATGGAAAACTCAATTGATTCAACACAATTTACAGATTCAGAGAAAAAAGAATATAAAGAAAGCATTGGGACAATAACAAATAATTGGATATTGCCATGGACTAATGACTGTAAGCAAAATTTTGACACAGTTTCTATGTTTCCGTATTCAGTAGATTCTTTAAAACTAGGTTGGACAAAGACCTCATATTTAGAAAATTTATCAAAAAAAATAGTTAAAGAAAGTTGGATGTTAAAAGTAAAATCAGATTCGATAATTGAGCCATATCTCATTGATTTCAAAATTAAAGTTATAGATTCAACGGGTAGAGTTATATCGATAATGACAGGAATGGAGAAACAAGATGAATAAAATACATCTGTCAATATAAAACAGTTGGAATTCAATGGTTTTGCGTGGTTTTGGTTCTCATACCAACGTTTTCCTCGATGGATACAGGCAAACTCCGAAAACACGACCGTTTCATTTTGTCAAGCGTTATGCCTCATATAGATATTTATTTATGCACAATAATTTAAATTGATTTAAAAATGAAAAGAGTAACAATTATTATGACCTTACTTACAGTTGTCTGTTCACTTACCTATGGACAATCTGTATCTGATTCGATTTCAGTAAAAAAAGTATTTGGAGGATATCAGTTTTACCAAGGCGACAAAAAATTGGATATAAATCAACTTGTAAGCACAATGCAATCAAATGAACAAGCCTACCAACAAATCAAATCTGCTAAAACAAAACATACCATAGCAACTATAATGTGCGGAGTTGGTGGTTTTTTGATAGGATGGCCTATAGGGGCAGCATTAGGTGGCGGAGAACCAAACTGGACAATGGCTGGTATTGGTGGAGGAATAATTGTTGTTTCTATACCAATTGTTAAAAGTTGTAATAAAAAATCAATACAAGCAGTTGAAACCTATAACAGTGGATTACGAACAAGTTCGTTTTGGGATAAAAATAAGCTAAAACTATCATTTACAGAAAACGGAATTGGACTGACATTAAACTTTTGAGAACTACTTAAATGAAAGCAAAAGCAAAAGTAGTTACCTTAGGCTGTTACAAAAACCTTGTTGATAGTGAACGCCTCATACGTCAGTTACAACTTAATGATATTGAACTAATTGCAGAGAATCAAACAGCAGAACATCTTGATATCGTTGCCATAAATACGTGCGGATTTATAAACGATGCTAAAGAGGAGTCAATTGAAACGATACTTCATTACGTGAATTTAAAAGATAGAGGTGTAGTTGGGAAAATAGTTGTTTTCGGCTGTTTAAGTGAACGTTATAAAAACGAACTGATTAAAGAGATTCCAGAGGTTGATAATTTCTTCGGCAAGTTTGCAATTGACGATATAGTTAAAAGCATTGATAAAAGCACTGTATCTGAGAAACTATATCAACGAACTATTACAACCCCAAAACATTACGCATACCTAAAAATTTCAGAAGGGTGTAACAGAAAATGTGCATTTTGTGCTATTCCGCTTATAACGGGAAAACATAAATCGGTGGAAATTGAAGATTTAGTAAAAGAGGCACGTTTTTTAGCAGAACAAGGCACAAAAGAGCTTATTTTGGTAGCACAAGACCTAAACCAATATGGCAGCGATTTAGCTCGTAAAACTACACTTTACGAGCTTATTAATAGACTGTCTGATATCGCTGAAATTGAATGGATTAGATTGCAATATCTATATCCCCAAGGATTCCCAAAAAAACTGCCAAAACTAATGGCTAATAATCCCAAAATTTGCCATTACGTTGATATCCCTTTTCAACATGCCAACAATGTTATACTTCAAAAAATGGAGCGACACCACTCCTACGAGGATAATATCAAAATAGTTGAGATGTTGCGGGAGGCTGTTCCTGATATAGCTATCCGAACAACTTTAATTGTTGGATTTCCTGGCGAAACTAACAAACGTTTCGACGAGTTAGTCAAATTTGTTAAAACCGTTCGTTTTGAGAGACTTGGAGCGTTTACATATTCTCACGAAGAGAATACACCTGCCGCTAAGAAACTGAAAGACAACATATCAGAAAAGGTTAAGTTACAGCGACTTGAACATATTATGAGCATTCAGGAAAAAATATCAACCGAAATAAATCAAAGTAAAATAGGAACAATCCAAAGGGTTATTATTGACAGAAAAGAGGATAATATATTTATTGGGCGCACTCAATACGACTCACCCGAGGTGGACAATGAGGTTTTAATCACAAACTCAAACGATACAAAAATAAAAGTTGGCGATTTTATAAACGTGAAAATTGTTGATGCACACGCTTTCGATCTGTTTGCAACCACTATTTAATAGTTTTAAATAAGTTAGTCTAAAACTTTTATTACTTCAAATAACATTTTTTAAAAGAATTTTACTATTTTCGTAAAATTAACATTATGTTAACATATTTAAAAATTCTTTTAATCAAACGCTATGTTTAAAACATTTATCCACAAATATATAGCAACAATTCTTGCAGTAACTATTTATTCCCTTTTACTTACAGGTTGCACAAAAAAAAGTCCTTATCCAGATTACTCTTTAATTGACGGAGATGTTTATTACAAACTAATAATGTTTGGAGACGAACGCAGTTTTCCTAAAGCAAGTGACTTTGTTACTATTGACATTGCATACAGGACAATGAATGATAGTCTATTTTTTATTGGTCGTCGTACACTGCAATTATCTGAACCTGAATTTCCGGGCTCAATAGATTACTGCTTTTTTGCACTTTCAGAACATGATAGTGCTTCATTTATAATCGATGCACAAGGATTATTCGAAAAAACATTAAGCGGAGAACTTCCTTCATTTTTAAGCCCCGGAGATGTTTTGAAAGTTGATATTAAAATGATAATCAAAAGAACAGAAGATCAATACAAACGCGAAAAAGAAGAGTTTTTAGCATGGATTAAAGATTTTGGAGAGTATGAGCGTACCGTTTTAGAGAATTTTATCGAACAACGCGATATTAAAATAAAACCCACAGAATCGGGCATGTACTTTATTCCACTAAAAAGTGGCAACGGTAAAAAAGTTGAACTCGGTGATATTGTTACGGTCAACTATGAAGGTAAATTTTTAAACGGTGATTTCTTCGACTCTACAGTTGAACGACAGCAACCATTTGAGTGTGTATATGGTACTGAATGGCAGGTTATCAAAGGTTTGGAAGAGGCTATAGGAATGATGAGAGAGGGTGATAAAGCAGCAATTATTCTTCCTTCAGGATTAGCTTGGGGGTCTAAAGGCTCAAGTACAGGAATTATTCCACCGTTCACTTCTGTTATATATGAAATAGATTTGGTATCTGTTCAACAAAGAGCAAACCGTTTATAAACAACACTCTTTTACATATTGCTCAACCTATCCATGCATTTGTATTGCTTGAATTTTCCATGTATATCAAAAATGAGTATTTTCGTAGGTTAATTTCTTAACGAAAGAAGATTAAAATAACTATAAATCAATTGATAAGCTTATGCGTTCACTAATTATCTTATTATCAACACTTTTGGTTTTTGCAGGTTGCAACAACAGCAATAGAAAAAGAACTCACGATAAAGGTTTTAAATATATAAACCACATAAAATCTGAATATGGGCTAAGTCCAAGACCCACCGACATTGTAATATTAAATCTAAAAATCACCGCACCAAACGACTCTATCCTAGAAGAGGCTACAAACATAACAATGCAAGTACAACAACCTGCACACAAGGGTGGCTCAATAGAAGATGCGCTTATGTTTATGCACCGCGGGGATTCTATATCATTTTTTATAAATGCCATAGATTTTTATACTTATTCTAAGCAAACCCCTGCACCACAGCACTTTAAAGAAAAAGATTTATTAAGATTTGATATTGGATTGGTTGATGTTATGAGCGTTAAAAAATTTGAAGAGATACGACGTACAAAACTATCATCAGGATTTTTGGAAGAGAGAGAGTTTTTAGAGGATTTCCTTGAAAAAGTATCAAAAAACAGAGTTGAACTTGACTCAATGCTTTACTATCTGCCCGAACGCAACGGGATAGGTCCAAAAATCGAAAAGGGCGACCTGATTACAATGAATTACATCGCCTATTTTATTGATGGTAAGATATTTGCAAACACATATGCCAATAATTCTCCTTTTACAATCATTGTTGGCGATGAGGCTCTTATACCCGGACTAGAAATAGCACTTATAGGATTACAAGAATACAGTAAAGGACGCGTCGTTATCCCCTCTTATCTTGCATACGGCTCAACAGGTATTAAGGACATGATACCACCGTTTTCTACTTTAGTATTTGATATTGAGATTATTTCAGTCTCAAAAAACAGAAAATAAATAAAAGCTTATGAAAATCAATGGCAAACCTATACCTATTCTCATTTTGTTGATAATAGTACTTAATATCAATCTTCCAATTTTAACAAAAGCAAACGTAACAACAGATACACTATCAATTCCACAAAACAAAAAAGAGTATCGCAGTTGGTTAAAAACGTTTGAACGTTCAAAAAGCGGGCTTTATCATAAAACCATTATTCAAGGAGATGGCAAAACACCAAAAGCTGGTGATTTAGTGGTTGTTAATTACAAGGGCCTATTCAAAGACAACACGGAGTTCGATAACTCTGCAAATCATGGAAGACCATTAGAATTTAACATCGGCGTAGGACAAGTTATTGATGGCTGGGACGAAGCCATTTTATTGATGAACGAAGGCTCGAAAATGTGGATTATTGTTCCTCCACACATTGGATATGGCAGTCGTGACAACGGTCCTATTCCTGCCAACTCAACCCTATATTTTGAGATTGAGCTATTTAAAGTTGTGCCACAAACACCAATTGAACCTTTTAAAGTTGATAAAAAGGAATTTAAGACTACCAAATCGGGGATTAAATACGCCTTTATTGAAAACAACGATGGTGTCAAACCCGACAGCAATTACATTGTTACATTTCATTACACTGGCTATCTGCCTAACGGAAAGATATTTAGCTCATCGATACTATCTGAAGAACCTGAAAAACTTACAGTTGGAACAATATCAGCAATAAAAGGTCTGAATGAAGCCTTTATGTTGATGAGTCAAGGTTCTAAGGCGCGTTTTGTCATTCCATCAGCATTGGCTTATGGCGAAAAGGGTTATTACACCCTGATACCACCAAATACAGATTTGACATACGATATTGAGATGATTGAAGTAAAACAACCTCCAATAATCACTCCATATATATCTGATAACGACACTATTACATTAGAAAATGGTTTAAGATATATCCCTTTTCTCACAACTAACGATAAACAACCAACCACTGGCAGTATTGTTGGTATTCATTATACGGGATATTTCGAAGATGGCAAGATATTTGATTCCAGTGTGTTACGGGATCAACATATTATGTTTGTTGTTGATGAGGGGCACGTAATTCCAGGGATAAATGAAGCTATAAAAGAGATGCATATTGGCGAAAAAGCTCGAATACTTATACCTTGGGATTTGGCTTATGGTGAAGAGGGAAATCCCCCTGTTATCGAACCAAAAACTAATCTGATATTTGATATTGAGTTACTTTTTATTGCAAATCAATAACTTCTAATGAGTCATAAAGACGACTACATAATAATTTCGGGAGCAAAAGTTCACAATCTTAAAAATATAAGCCTCGAAATTCCCAGAGATAAAATTATTGTTGTTACAGGCGTTTCGGGAAGTGGAAAATCATCGTTAGCATTCGATACACTTTATGCTGAGGGGCAGCGAAGATATGTAGAATCTTTATCGGCTTATGCCCGACAGTTCCTTGGAAAGATAAATAAGCCCGCCGTTGATTCCATTAAAGGCATTCCGCCCGCAATTGCCATTGAACAAAAAGTTGGTTCGAGCAATCCACGCTCTACAGTTGGGACATCAACGGAGATATATGAATATCTAAGACTTCTGTTTGCACGCATAGGAAGAACATTCTCCCCTATTTCGGGCAAAGAGGTTTCAAGACACTCAGTTACTGATGTTGTCGATTATATAACCTCTCTGAATGAGGGAACGAGAGCTATGATACTCACTCCTATTCAAATTAAAAATGTTGAGGCGGATTTGAAATTGGTTTTAGCACATGGGTTCCAGCGAATTTTATCGGCAAATGAGGTAATTAATATCGAAGATCTTACAGATTATAGCCTAATAAACAAAAAGACAGATAGTTACGTCGTAGTTGACAGAGTAGTTGCTTCAACAGAAAAGGACAATATGTCGCGCATGGCCGATTCTGTTCAAACAGCTTTCGACGAGGGACACGGCAAATGTTCAATCTATATTCCAGAAACATCTCATTATCAGCATTTTTCAGACCGATTTGAACTTGACGGGATAGAGTTTGAACTTCCAACCGAACATCTTTTCAGTTATAACAGTCCTATGGGCGCATGCAAACGTTGTGACGGATACGGACAAACACTCGGAATAGACGAAAACTTGGTAATACCCGACAAAAGCTTGTCGATATATCAGGGTGCTATTGCCTGCTGGCGTGGCGAGGTTATGAAAGAGTTTAATAATCTGTTGATTAGCAACGCATCAAAATTCAATTTTCCAATTCACAAACCATACTTTGAACTTACAGACGAACAAAAGCGACTGCTTTGGACTGGTAACAAATATTTTGAAGGTATTAACAGTTTCTTTGAAATGCTTGAAAGAAACCTGTATAAAATACAGTATCGGGTAATGCTAAGTCGCTATCGTGGAAAAACAATTTGTCCTGACTGTTTGGGTTCACGACTACGGAAAGAGGTTAATTATGTGAAAGTTGGAGGTTATTCCCTACCCGACTTAATACAAAAACCTATCGAAGAGCTTGACAAAATTTTCAACAATTTAGTTCTAGATAAACACGAACAGGTAATAAGCGAAAGGGTGCTACTGGAGATTAGAAACCGTATTGGTTTTCTTAAAGAAGTAGGTTTGGGTTACTTGACCTTAAATCGTCGTTCAGACACACTATCTGGTGGAGAAGCCCAGAGGATAAGGCTTTCGGCATCGTTAGGTTCTAATTTAGTCGGCGCACTATATATTTTGGACGAACCGAGCATTGGGCTGCATTCAAGGGATACGCAACGTTTAATCAAAGTTCTGAAAAAACTCAGAAACTTGGGAAACACGGTCTTAGTTGTTGAGCATGACGAGGAGATAATACAATCAGCTGATTATGTAATTGATATTGGTCCCGGTGCAGGTATTTTTGGCGGAAACTTGATTTTTGCAGGAGAGAAAGCCGATATTTTGAAGCAAGAAAACAGCCTTACAGCTGGTTATCTAAATAGAACATTGAAAATTGATATTCCCGCAAAAAGGCGACCGTTTAATAAAAGCATAAAAATTGTTGGCGCAAGGCACAATAACCTGAAAGGATTTGATGTAGATATACCTCTAAATGTATTAACAACAATTACAGGTGTTAGTGGCTCCGGAAAGTCATCACTTATAAAAGGTATTTTTGTTCCTGCCCTGCAAATTGCATATAACGGGCACTCCGACTTTGTTGGACAACATATTAAAATTGAGGGAGATATTAAAACTCATAAAAGGGTTGAGTTTATTGACCAAAACCCGATTGGACGCTCATCGCGCTCAAACCCAGTTACTTATATAAAAGCCTACGATGATATAAGAAAACTATTTTCGGACCAACAGTTGGCTGTACAAATGCGCTTTAAACCTTCACATTTCTCATTCAATACCGATGGTGGTCGATGCGAAGCCTGTCAAGGAGAAGGTATTACTACTGTTAGTATGCAATTTATGGCAGACGTCCAACTAGTTTGCGAGGAGTGTGGCGGTAAACGTTTTAAAGACGACGTTTTGAGCGTTAAATACAGAGGTAAATCAATTTACGATGTACTTGAAATGACTGTTAGCGAAGCAATTGATTTTTTCAGTCAAGGAAAAAGTTCATTAGCTAAAAAAATTGCAAAAAACCTACAACCATTAGCCGATGTTGGTCTCGATTATGTGCATTTAGGACAATCATCATCGACGCTTTCGGGTGGTGAGAGTCAGCGAGTTAAGCTAGCTTCGTATCTTTCAAAAGATTTGGGAGACGGTTCCGACACCATAATATTTGTTTTTGACGAACCCACTACGGGTCTTCATTTTCACGATATTAGCAAACTGTTAGCATCGTTCGACGCACTTATAAAACACGGACACTCAATTGTTGTAGTTGAGCATAATTTAGAAGTAATTAAATCATCTGATTGGGTTATTGATTTAGGTCCCGAGGGTGGCGAAAAGGGCGGGAATATTGTTGTTTGTGGTACTCCTGAACAGGTTGCGATGTGTGACAAATCATATACGGGACATTTTTTGAAAGAGAGACTAATAGGCAATTAGCAATTAACAATGTGCAATTAACAATTATCAATTTATGAGCGAGAAAAACTATTATCCCCCAATGCATACTGTCGAGCATGTTTTAAATCAAACCATGGTTAGAATGTTTAATTGTGGTAGGTCATTTAATGCACACATAGAGCGAAAAAAATCGAAATGCGATTATCGCCTCTCCTCTCCCATTACAGATAAGCAAGTTAAAGAGATAGAGCGAGTTGTAAACGAGGAGTTAAGTAAAAACCACTCTGTTACCGAACAGTTCGTAACACTTGAAGAGGCGAAAAAGTTTGTCGATACATCAAAACTTCCCGAAGATGTTGGCGAGACAATTAGAATAGTATCTATCGGCGATTACGACCATTGTGCCTGCATTGGACCGCATGTATCAAACACCTCCGAAATAAGAACGTTCACAATTACAACATATTCGTGGGAAAATGGTATTTTAAGATTGAGGTTTAAAATTACAGAAAATTAATGGCGGTGTCTTATAATTGTTAATTGCTTCCACCTGCCTTTGTCACCCCTTCGGGGTTTTATTGCCCTTTATCTTAATTGGGGTATATCATTTAACCACACCAAAAAATACAAGTCAGGACATACATCAACCCATTCCACAACTTAAAAGTCGTTGCTATTAATCTGACAATCACCTCATTAATTGCTAATTGCTAATTGTTAATTGATAATTGTTACAATAACGGGCTGGCAATACGAGCAATATTGGCCTTAAACTTATTCATAACTGGTCTCTTAGTCCACTCATCAAGATATATCAACTCGCTATCTTTCAAATCTTCAAAAAACCAATAAGTTAATTCTGAGGTAACAACAGGATCGTAAATCAACGCATTAACTTCGAAATTTTGGCTAAAGCTTCTATAATCCATATTGGCTGTTCCGATTGAACAAAACGCGTCGTCCACCATAATTATCTTACTGTGATTAAATCCTTTACGGTATATATAAACCTCTATTCCAGCCTCAAGCAACTCATTTACAAAAGAGAGTGTTGCAAAATAGACAAACTTAGAATCACTTATTCCTGGTATTAAAATTTTAACATCTATGCCACTAAGAGCAGCTGTTTTAAGTGCAGTTAAAATACTTTCATTTGGAATAAAATATGGCGTTGATATATATACGTTTTTTCGCGCCAAAGTGATTGAAGTAAAATAAGCCTGCATAATGCTAGCCCAGTCAGAGTCGGGTCCTGACGCAACTATTTGAACTAATGTTTTGTCGTCTATCAAGGGTTCGGGGAAATAGATAGGGTCGTCTAACAGCTCTTTTTTCAAGAAATACCAATCTGTAGCAAAAATTATTTGCAGTGCGACAGCAGCCTGACCCTCTGTCATCATATGTGTATCGCGCCAAAATGGTATTTTGCTATTGCCATGTATATAGTGGTCGGCAATATTTATCCCACCAACAAAACCCACTCTACCATCGACAACTGTAATTTTTCTATGATTACGGTAATTGATTTTTCTTGTAAGAATTGGGAAACTTACAGGCATAAAACAGGCAAACTCAATACCATGCTTCTCCAACTCTCTGATAAACTGCTTTTTAAGTTTCCAACTACCAACATCATCATATATTATTTTTACTTTCACACCCTCGTCTGCTTTTTTTATTAGAATATTACCAAGCTCTTTTCCAATATTGTCGGACTCCAGTATGTAATACTCAAGGTGTATATGATGTTTAGCTTTTTTCATTGCTTTAAACATAGCCCTGAACTTTTCGTCCCCGTTATTAAGAATCGAAACCTTGTTAATATTTGTTAAAATCGCCTTGCTATTACGAAGTAACAGTCTAACTATCTTGGTTTTATCTTCAATATATGGATCGTGAATATAGGTTTTCTCAGCCAAGTCGCTTAATTGTTCAGCGCTGAGTTCTTCGAGCTTAATAAAGTCAACCAATCCTTTTCGACTAAAAATTTTCTGTTTTCTGTAGTTTTGTCCGAACACTAAGTAAAAAACTATTCCCACAACGGGGACTAGAATTAAAACCAGTATCCACGACATTGTTTTGTGTGGCGAACGATTTTGACTTATAATAATGATTGCCGTAGCAATAACTGTAATTACATAAACTAAAGTGATAACATTGCCTATGTTTGACCAAAAATTTGGTAAATTTTCTATAATATTATCAAACATAGTCTTACAGTATTATCAATTAAGTCCTAACTGTCGGGAACACAATCAAGCAACTGCTTGATTGATATTTTTTGAGCGCAATCAAAGTGCTTTTCTGGACACTGCTTTCGTCCATGAAGTCCACAAGGACGACAAGAAAGATTTTCGGTAACCTCGACAACTTTACCGTTGTTACCGACCGGACCAAAACCAAAATAGGGTACAGTACTACAAAAAACAGCTGTAACAGGTGCATTTGTTGCGCTGCAAATATGCAACGGTGCCGAATCGTTAACAAAATTCATAACAGCATCTTTAACTAACGCCGCCGACTCTATCAATGATAGTTGACCGCATAAATTAACAACGTTGCTATTAGTTTTTTCAACGATTTTTTGACATAGTTCAAAATCACCGCTACTACCAATCAGATAAACGCGAATATCCTTGTTTAAGCTGTTTATCAATTCAATCCATTTGTTTTCGGGAAATTGTTTTGTAAACCAAACAGATGCTGGAGCTATACAAATATATTTTTGATTTTTATATTTTCTAACGTTATAATCAGCTTTTTCAGTTATATAAAGCTTAGGTTTGGCAGCGTGACCATCAGTAATAAACTCGATAAGTTTTTGGTTTCTATCAATCTCATGTTCTCCTGCAATCTCGTGCTCAGCTTTGTTTTGAAAGAAAAATGACAATGGATTTTTCTTAAATCCGCTTTTTATTGGTGCACTTGACATAGTTGTTATCAGACCTGTGCTAAAAAAACGCTGTACATTTACTACAATGTCATATTTTCTTCTCCTAACTTTGCGAATAACAGTAAAAAGCGACCTGTATTTTTTCTTTGCTTTATTCCACATAAGAACTCTGCCTACGTTTGGATTGGTATTGAAAATTGATTCATTTCCTTTCCGTACTAAAACATCAATCTTTGTTGTTGGGTAAAAAGATTTTAATTTTTCAATCAAAGCTGTTGCTAATATTGCATCGCCGATAAAAGCTGTCTGAATAATCAATATTTTATTGAAATTTTTCCTCATATTCTAATGATTAAAAACATATTGAATAATATTTGCTCCCATTTTAAGAGCCTTTTCGCGCGTTTCGGGAGAGTTATTGTGAACTTCGGGTGATTCCCAACCATCACTAATATCTGATTCATATGTGTAATATACAACTAATCTATTGTTTACAAATATACCAAATCCTTGCGGAGGTTTGTTATCGTGCTCGTGAATTTTTGGCAAGCCTTTTGGAAACTTATACTTTTGATTGTATATCGGGTGACTTATGGGCAGTTCAACTAAAGGATTGTCTGGAAAAACTTTTACTATCTCGCGCCTAAAAAATGGGTCGAGTCCATAATTATCATCAACGTGCAAAAAACCTCCAGATTCCAAATATAACCTTAGATTTTTAACATCGGAAGGAGAAAAAACCACATTGCCGTGACCTGTCATGTGAACAAATGGATATTCGAAAATTTGAGAGCTACCCACCTCAACCTCATCATGTTGCGGATTAATATTTGTACCTAAATTTTTGTTACAAAAATCAATTAGATTTGGCAAGGCGGTAGGGTCAGCGTACCAGTCTCCTCCTCCGCCATACTTCAATAGTGCAATTTTTAAAGGATAATCCTGACTATATGAATATGTTGTAATTAAAATAAGTATCAAAAACAGATTTCTCATAATAAGTAGTTCACTTTTAAATAGTTAGCAACTTTTCAAATAAAAGGAATGGCAAACTGCTATTCCTGCTGTTTCAGTTCTAAGGCGACTGCTACCGAGCGTTACAGGTATAAAACCACTCTCTATTGCAAAATCAACCTCAGAATTAGAAAAATCTCCCTCTGGTCCAATTAACACAATTGTATCTTTGTGTAACTCTGCAACTTCATTAACGGAAATCCTATCGTCAAAATTACAAACTGCTATATATTTTTTCTCAATATTTTTATGTTGCAAGATAAACTCTTTAAGTTTGCAGGACTCGTTAATTACTGGAAAATAGGCTTTTAGCGATTGCTTTGCTGCTGCAATTACAATTCTGTTTAACCTATCAGCTTTTACAATACTTCTCTCTGAATGTTCGCAAATAACGGGGGTTAACGCACTAAAGCCAAACTCGGTGCATTTTTCTATCATAAACTCGTATCGTTCAATATTTTTAGTTGGAGCAACAGCTAAATGCAGATTGTACGGGAGTTTAGGTAATTCACAAATTTCATTTACCGAATAATCTATTCTGTTTTTAGAGATATTTGTTACAACAACTTTTATAAGCTTGCCTTTTCCATTGGTAATCTGTATTTTGGTTCCTTCACGCAAACGCAAAACAGCACTTGCATGGTGTGCTTCAGCGCCTGTGATAAAATTTTCGGTTTCTAAGTTTTCATTAATAAATAATGGAACCTGGCTGTTTATCATCTTCTTGATCTTTTACCTCTAGGATTTAAATCTTCTTTTTTACCACCTTTAAAATAGAATATTGTTTCGTCTTTTACCCTTGGGTATGTTAGATAATAGGTATATTTTGGTCCGTCAGTTTTAAGTTTTCTATTTTTTAATTTAATTTTTCCAATCATATCATTGTAGACAGGGTCGCTTGATACTGTAAGCATCGAATTATAAGTGTATTTGAAGAAATACCAGTGATTCGGCATTGGTTCAATATATATGAAAAACTCTGTCCCCGATTTTAGGTATCTAAACTCAACATACCCTGCAACGAACTTATTAATTGTTTTATCGAGAATACTACCTATCCCGATCCTTCCTATCGACTTGAATGCATTGTCTGCAGAATCCCACATCATATTCAAATCTGTAAAAACTATACTATGAACAAAACCCTCTGGAATTGTTTTTGGAACACCAAATAGTTTTTGCTCTTCTATAAGAGTTTTAAATGCTTCATTGCTAATTAAGTCTGTCATGCCTTGCTCGTAATCACTAAGTAGTGTATTTACAGGACCGAGAGATTTAATTTTGTTAATAGTGTCAGCCATATACGTTAAATTGGGATCATTAAAGAAAAAGTCGAAAGTCATAAATAAATCTGTCAATATCTCTTCTCTTTGAGCTGTATATATAATATTTCCGCGTGTTTTAATCTTTACCTGTCCCAAATCGCGAGCTATATTTATAATACCTGTACTATTGAAATCTGATGTTTGTGTATTTATGGAGACATAATTATCTTTCAATTCTTTATTCTCAAACTTTTCTAGTGTACTTGTCTCATACTTTTCACTGTTACGATCAAATTTTAAATATCCTGGTGTTGCTGAGTATGCGTGGAAATTCGGTTTTGTTGTTTCGGCATAAAATGCAGGATATGTCACAACTGAATCCATATTGGTTATTAAACTGTGATACAGCTTCCTATTATTAGCACTCTCATTAACAGAGTCAACAGGTATAATAACGTTATCTGGAACAATTTCAGAACTGAATTTTACCCAGTTTTTAGCCAATCCTTCAGGTAATAGTAATAACTTGGTACTACCTTCAAACAGCAGATATTTATTTTGTGCAAAAAGTTTCACATCTCCCATAAATCCAAAAGCGGGACTTAGAGTAAAAGATTGATCTGCAAGTATTTTTCCTGTAGCATACGTTGAATTAATATCTGTATTAACCGAAATAACTAAGAAGTTAATTTTTTGAACATTTTTGTCTAAATCTACGTAATCGTAATATCCGTTACCTGTATAGAACTTACGACTTGAGATATTGACTGTTGCGTCGTAGAATTTATGATATTTGTTGTCTCTGCTAGCAATAACTTCTGCATTCGGTATGGCTCGGTGCCTGGCATCGGTGTCGATTGTTATATTTCCATCGGTTGGAATTATCATAGCATCAGCAACGTTGACGAATTTTACCTCGTGCGTGAACAGAACATTATTTTTTAGATCAATATCGGTAATTGGAGAGATAAAATTAAGTTTATCTTGCTGACTATGAGTTGAAATAAAAAGACTTCCTGCAGGGTTTGTGGTTGAGGCTTCAGCTTCAATAGAATGAACAAAATTATCAAATGAATGAACCGAACTACTTGAAACATAAAGCTTTTCGCTATCAATATTCCAATTTAACTCATCAGCATAAGCCATATATTGATTAGCAGGGAAATAAATAACATTATTTAAATCATTGGAACGGAATTTACCTGTACGTGTTTCAAAATCTATATGAGAGTTTACGTTATCTGTTTTAATTGAAATACCTTTTTTGTCCATTGAAGCCAAGCTCCAAGACGATGTGTCTGCATCAATAGTCGTTTCAGCATATCTGAATCTTTCACTATTGAGCGTGCTTCGCTCTATAGCCATAGAGCCATTGCCGGTAATTATTCGCGGTTCTAACACAAAACCGCCATTAAGTGTCGATTGAGCGTTGTACATGTCAAGTGGAGTAGATGTAGTTTGACCATACATTTTGTCGTTATACGGTTCCCAATGTATTTTTATCTCTTTACCCTCCATTATTGGGAATGAGGGAGTTTTTGTAGATTGGTTTACAAACCGTGTTGACAATGTATTCATACTGTCCAAAAAGAAAGTAATATCGTCACTCCAAGTTGATGACCTTATATAATCAACCCTACCTCGCACCTTAATCCCCTGATTACTAACACCAATTAATCCTGTGGTAAATCCCTTCCCTCCATAAGTTAGAATCGGCTCTTGTGTTTGATCGTGTATAAAACCAAGGCTTAAATCTTGTTGCACAGTAATCTCTTGCTTTATCTCAGTAAAAATATTGCCCGAATAGAATGTTCCTTCCAATTTTACTTTTTCCGCTTCTGGATTATTTAAACTATCTAATGTATATGGTTCTATTTTAAAATAAATACTGTCACGATCGTAGACACCACCTTGAATTGATGGTTCATCGTAATATACATATGAATCTTTTGTTGACTCAAAAACCGGGAAACGACTAATAAGATAAATACCTGATTTATTGCCCGGATTATCAATATGAATAATACCTGAAATATTTTCAATTTTGCTGCGGACTGTTCTAAGATCGTGGTGTCCTGTAAGATCAATTCCTATAGATATTTCCATCAACAAGGAATCAACACTTTCTAATTCAATGTTAAAATCTGTATAATTAAACCTGAATTTTTCTCCAAAATAGGTATATAACCCTGCTCTTAATTCACCATCAAACTGTATTTCGCGATCTTTCTTAAGAATAATTTGTCCACCTCTGGGTCTTGTTGCAACCCTGTTTGCCTTAGAAAATTCAAAATAATCAATACCATTTACCATTAAATCAAGGTTTCTCAGTTCTAGCACGGCGTTATCGAGCATACCCGAAGCTTTCGACTTTATTGATATCACATCGTAATCTTTGCTTCGCGTCACAGCCATGATATAATCATATAATTTTTGCCGTATTGTAACTAATTGAGTTTCTTTGTCATAGTAAACATATCCTTCAAAGGACATCGTTATTAACATTTGACGAACTTTATATTCTGCAAACATCATATATCTGGCTAATTCTTCGGCATAAAACTCTTCTGAGTCTATCTTTACAGCGAAGTCACGAATTTGAAATAGTGGATTTGTTGTCGAAATACCTTGAAGCCTATAAAATCGCTCTGATGAGAAATAGTTATAGGATTCAAATACTGCTTCACTTGCTTCGGAACCTAACATGCGAGAGAAATGTATTCTTGTGTCATTCATATTCCATTTCAACAACTCAGCTTCAATTTCTACCATGTGATACGAGTCGAAATATGGGCTACGAGACATATTAGACAAATCGTTGTTGCGCAACAGGTTAACCTCTCTCGATTTCACAAAATATTGAAGATTTAAACCTGGATGATAAATTGAGTCTTTATCGAGATATATTGATATAACTGCATTATTGGTAGCAACTTTTTCCTTGGTAAAGGTATATTCCTCGCTTGCAGCTCTCATAACAACAATATCTCTAAGTACTGTGTCACCTTTTTCAACAATTTTCATCTCCTTCCAAAAGTTAAGTGTGGCCGGCTCCCTTTTTGTTCCTGCACCAATAAACTGGCTGCCGTGTTGTACGTATCCTCCATTATAATCTACCTTTTCGTATAAATTTTTGATAACAAACCACTTTTGAAACGATTCAAATTTTGGGAAACGAACTGCCGCAACATTCGCCACTTTAGAAGCTTGATGACGTAAAGAGCCTTGCAAGGGCTTATCAAAATAGTAATAATTATAAAATAAAACTGTATCGACCAATACTAACGAACGGCTAGTTTCAAAACTATAATTTTTAAAAGTCGCATAGACAGAATCACTTGGAAATCCTGCCCGCTCCCATGTTACCTTACCGCTATTACCATAAAACTTACGATTGTTTAAATCGTAACTGCCTGCTGTTTCAAAAATTTTTATACTGTCGTCCTGAGCATAACAAATTAATGTTGTTTGCGGAAAAACAACAGTTATATTGTTCTCATCGTTTATCTCAAACTGAAAATTTGTGTTTGTTGCTAACCATCTTGTCTGTGGAGTGTCGAACAGAAACCCCATGCCTATTAGATTTCTGATATCAGATATAAAAGCACTGATTTTAGTTTGTGTTGTCTCACTATCTTCGCAATACCCTTTTAACAAGCTATTAAAAACATTGTAATTTTTTCGGTGTTCAACCTTATTTGTAAAAAGAATTAAAGCATCAAGATAATTTTTAAATGCCGCATAAGAGACTTTTCTAACTTCAAGTAAATTATAGCTTATTGCACAAATGTCAGCTTGAGCTTGTTGATTATAATACCCACTGTTCCAAGTGCTATGAAATAAAGAGTAATAATCGCGTCCTACTCTTCTAGACTCCTCATTATTAGTAATCAATTCGTTAACTTTTACTAAAAACAAACTATCGCATACAACCATATCATTTGTTTGAGATAGTAACATTTCATTGATTGAAAGTATAACTAACAGCAATAAAATAAGCTTTCTAAACAAGTTCATATAAAACAATTTACTTATTAAAAATTTGTTATTTATTAAAAACTAAACACGACCATTGTTGACACTCTAATCTAAAGCTCTCTTTCAAAGCGTGTTTGTCTGCTTCGATACAAATAAATTCATTATCAGATTGGAAAAAACCACTCATTAACAAAAATCCGTTATTATTCAAGTGGTTGGCATATATAGACATATCTTTTAGCAAAACATTCCTGTTGATATTAGCAAGAATAATATCAAAATTTCCTTCTATAGCAGAACTGTCGCTTGTCTTGCAAATTATCTGATTAACTTGATTTATTTCAATGTTCTCTTTACAGTTTTCGGTTGCATTTGGGTCAATATCAATAGCAACAACATTTTTAGCTCCCAACTTTTTAGCTAATATACTTAAAACCCCCGTACCAGAGCCTATATCAAGCACCAAACGTTCTTTGAATTCTATTTTACGCATTGCCTGAATCATAAGTCTTGTGGTTTGGTGATGTCCTGTCCCGAACGACATTTTGGGCATTATAACTAATTCATGCTCAAACCCTTGTGTTTTATTGTGGAAAGGTGCCCTGATATGGCAAAAATCGTCAATAGATATTGGCTCGTAATCAGCTTCCCATTGCTGATTCCAATTTTGATGTTCTATTAATTTATTAATTATAACTGTTCTATCTATTTTAAGTGCTCCAAGCACGTTAAAAACAGTAGCTTCATCGAATTCTGTCTCAGGAATATAGGATTTTACATAACCCTCTTCGGTAATAAAACTTTCATAGCCACATTCTGCTAATTCAGCGATAACTATTTCGTGATCAAGCCCTTTAAGATTACTAAGCGATATCGAAGTTTCTATATAGTTCACTTTTTTGATTTTATATTTATCATTAAACAATATTAAAGCTTTTATCAAGCTTACCAACTAGCAATTGAACTAATTTTTATGTATAAACTTTATTCTGTAAAAATAACCCTTTTATCGATAAGAATAATAGGGCTAGTAATAATTTTATTGCACCACCTAGTGATTAAACCTAAAAAAATGTTAAAAAGAGCTTTTTAGGCTAAAATTATAAAAATAACATTCATATTTGGATATGCAAATTAACTGACAAATAATTGATGTTAAAGTGTTGAAAAACAAATAATTACAACTAATTTAAATGGAGACCAGAAACCATTTCTTAGAAACGGGGCGAAACCGAAAAGCCAGATGAGTAGGAAAATTAAAACAAATTATATGAGAAAACTTCTTTTATTATTAATCGGGACTGCATTCCTTTTTTCAGGTTGTGCTGTCCATTCAGGATTGACGTTTAATACGAACAATCATGTAACTCAAGTTGTGTTATCAAAAAATAATTACGTGGTTATTGATAGTGTAAGAGGAGAGTCTGAAGCAATATATGTTTTTGGAATTGGTGGATTTTTAAAAGAGGCATTGATAGCAGAAGCAAAAGCTGATATGTTGTCAAAAGCCGACATTATTGGAGGGTCAAGGGCAATAATTAACGAAACTGTTGAAATCAAACACTCACTTTTCCCAGTAATAAGACTTTATAAGGTGACTGTTTCAGGGCATGTAATTGAATTTACAGAATAAAAAATCAGCCTAAAACTTTATAAACTATTATTGCAGGATTTTTTAGCGAATTTAACGTTGTGTTAATTTTACACAATGCTGCTAAAGAATCCTGCATTTAATCATTTTTACAATCCGTTAGCGCAAATATTATGCAATAAACAAACAACTTCAAAAAAAAATCTTATAAATTCAATCATAAATTATATTTTCAGATAAAACGTAATTGTATATACATTTTATTAATTTTATTGTAATTTTGCTGATAACCATTGGCATATTTTTTGACAAAATCCTCAACATTGTATCAACTTGAAAGTTGTTGATAACAGTTGATAACAATAGAAAAAACAACTTTGGTTGAAATCAATATTATTTTACAAAACAATGAATATACAGTTCAAAGAGATGTATTCTATAAGACGGCTCTACAAACTGATGTGGCTTCCAGGTGTTGATCCAGGAATGGCTCAATAAACAATCAGTTCTCCTTAAAATCTGATTTCCAAAGCCACAATTAATTCAACATTAACACGAGTAAAATATAGTAGATGAAACCATTTTTCAACCAAAGTGCGGAAGAAACGTTAGCACAATTTAACGTAACTACCGACAGTGGGCTATCTTTGTCCGAAGCCCAAAGAATCCTCAAAGAAAAAGGACCAAATCAATTAGTTTCAAAAAAACAAAAGTCTCTTACTATCATATTCTTAAGTCAATTTAAGAGTAGTATGGTTCTTATTCTGATTATTGCCGCTATAGTTTCTGCGTTTATCGGGATAAAAGAGGGAGAAGGAATTACCGAAGCCGTTATAATTTTAGCTATCCTATTTGTAAACGCCATAATTGGCACGTGGCAAGAGAAAAAGGCGCAGTCGTCTCTTGAGGCATTGAATCGAATGAGTTCCCCACACTCAAAGGTGTTACGTGATGGCTCAGTTTACGAAGTTGTTTCTACAGAAATAGTTCCCGGCGATATTGTTGTACTTGACACAGGCGACATTATCCCCGCTGATATGCGACTGATAGAGGCATTTAACCTAAAAATACAAGAATCAGCCCTTACCGGTGAGTCGGTTCCTGTGGAGAAAAATACAGAAACGATAACATCGAGCAAAATTCCATTAGGCGATCACCATAATATGGCATTTTCAACTAGCATTGTTACTTATGGACGTGGAAAAGGCGTAGTCGTAGGAACCGGAATGGATACCGAAGTAGGGAAAATCGCTCACATGTTGCAAAGCACGCAACAGACAGAAACTCCAATGAGCAAACGTTTAGAGCAACTAGGTAAAGCTCTAGGATATGTGGCACTTGCAATCTGTTTGCTAATTTTCGGAGTGGGAATACTCTACGGAAATAATTGGCTTGAAATGTTTATGATAGCTGTAAGCTTAGCAGTAGCTGCTATTCCTGAGGGATTGCAAATTGTTTCTACTATTGTATTGGCATTTGGTGTACAACGGCTGGTAAAACTAAACGCCATTGTGCGTACATTGCCTTCAGTAGAGACCTTGGGCAGTACTACAGTTATATGTTCAGACAAAACGGGAACACTCACTCAAAACAAAATGACAGTAGTTGAAGGTTGGACAAACGGGAATATACTCGATTTTAGAAATACAAATTTCCCCAAAGAATTGAGGAACAATGAAAAAGCACTTATCAACTCTATACTTTTATGTACAGACGCACATTTAAAAATTGATGCAGATGGTGAACATCAAACAACTGGAGACCCTACAGAAACAGCTATTATAGATATTGCTCTTGATTTACAAATCAATAAAAATGATTTGGAACGTAAATATCCCCGCGTGGCAGAAATTCCTTTCGATTCCGACAGAAAGCGTATGGCTACCATAAATATGATTGGAAACGGAAAATTGCAAGTGAATGTAAAAGGCGGACTAGATGAAGTACTAAACGTTACTACTCATATACTTAAGCATGGAAATGTGCAACCTATAACCAATGAAGATATTTCCATTGTAAGAAAGGAAAATGAACGTATGGCGAAATCTGCTTTGCGGGTTTTATCTGTGGCTTACAAAGAAGTAGAGAACGTGCCAGCCGAATTAAGCGCTGAAACAGTAGAAAACTCCCTTATTTTTGTAGGATTAATTGGAATGATTGACCCTGCCCGCCCCGAAGTAATAGAGGCAATAAATAAATGCGAAACCGCAGGCATTAAACCTGTTATGATTACAGGTGACCATAAAGTTACAGCTGTAGCAATTGCCCAAGAAATAGGGATTTACAAAGAAGGTGATAAGTCGATTACCGGAGTGATGTTGCAAGAGATGTCAGATGAGGAGCTTCGCCGTGATGTTGAAAAGTGTTCTGTTTATGCTCGCGTAGCACCCGAACATAAAGTGCGTATTGTACGAGCATGGCAGTCGCACGGTAACATAGTGGCAATGACAGGAGACGGAGTAAACGACGCACCCGCCTTAAAACAAGCTGACATTGGCGTGGCAATGGGGGTAGTAGGCACCGAAGTTGCTAAAGATGCTGCAGACGTGGTGTTAACAGACGACAACTTCGCCACTATTGTTGATGCTGTTGAGGAAGGTAGGCGCATTTATGACAATATCCTCAAAGCTATTCAGTTTTTACTTTCGGCAAATGTAGGCGAAGTGTTGCTTATTTTTGTAGCCTCTATTTTCAATATCGGAAATCCGTTAACACCTATTATGATTTTATGGGTAAACCTTGTTACTGATAGTTTACCAGCGTTAGCTCTTAGTATGGATCCAGCAGAAAAGGATATTATGACACGTCGTCCGCGAAACCCAAAACAGGGATTTTTTACCAAAGGTATGACCTGGCGTATTTTCTATCAAGGTATAACCATTGGATTAATTTCACTTTTCGCATACTTTGTGGGCTACCACGATGGCGGACAACAACTCGGACAAACAATGGCATTCAGTGTATTGGCGTTCTCTCAACTTATTCACGTACGCAATTTGCACTCAAACAAACTTTCATCTTTCCGTACAAGCATATTCAGCAATTCTATGCTGTTGTTTGCTATTTTGGCATCGACAGCGTTAATGTTAGCTGTATTGTTTATTCCCCCGTTCCGTACTGCTTTTAGCTTAGCTGTAATGGATACAACTCACTGGCTATATGTTATTGTACTTTCATTTGTTCCTATTTTAATTGTAGAAATTACTAAGTTGCTAAAAATAAATTACTTTAAAAACGAATATTAATTTTTTTGAAAAATTTATCTCTCCCCCCCTATCACTCTTGTTTCTGCGGCACAAACATAGAAAAAAAGAATAAAAAAGAACGAACTGCCATTTATAGAAGTTCGTTCTTTTTATGAAAATATATCTAATTACAAAATTTTTCTAGAATGCAAAACCAAGAGTTACATAAAGCTGGTTGTTTTTGAGTATAAAGTTATTGTTCGTATTCGAATTTGTATTACGGTTTAACAATCCCCAATCGTAACCAACGCGAAACATAGTATTGTTGTATTTAATGCCAAGGCCAGGACCCACTGCAAGGTTAAAACGAGAGTAGTCTGTATCCTTGAATAGGTCTGTTTCTGTTTTTACTGGATCTCCTTGCTCTTCACCGTTTACAATAGCAATTACTTTGTTTTTTGTTTTGCCTGCTACGTCAAAAATAAAATTAGGACCTACATAACCAAACAATCTAAAATCGTTTGTTAAGTTAATTCCTAATTCAAGACGAATAGGAATATCAAGTGCGTGAAACGTCGTAGTGATATCTGTTTTTGATACTGGTAGGTTAATTTCATCATGCTTGAATAGGAATTGATAATTCAATCCGGCGTTGATTCCCAACATATCGCTAAATTCGTGTGAATAAGATATACCTAAGGTAAAACCGTTGTAATTAGTTGTTCCAATACTTGTGTTATTGTTAAGTTTCGTAGTTTGCATACGTGTGTCGTTTAGATAGCCCACGTTAAAACTCATTTGTGCCATTACATTAGCAGTCAATACTACTGCAGTTACCATAACTGCCATTTTTTTAAAATTTAATTTCATCGTATTTCTAATTTTTGGTTAATATAATATGTTCAATATTCACAATTTAGTAACAATAAGCCTCTTAAAATATAAAGATAATAATTTTTACACACTTTTATGAAAAAAGGTTAAAAATATTTGTATCAAATTTTCATTACAAAACTTTAACATAGTCTTAACTAAGTGTCAATGATTGCTTGAAAAACTATCAGCTATTTTTGAACGCTAATTTCTAACTTTTATATAGACATTAAACTGATTAAATATTAAAGCATGAAAATAACATTTACACTTTTGTTTACATTTTTTTTGACACTTGGTACAATTGCACAAGAACAACTCACACAAACTGTCAGAGGGAGTGTTTCTTCAACAGATCCCGATAGTGAAATTTTTAACGCATCAATCATAGTGGTAGGGAGTAGTCCACTAATTGGTACAGTTACAGATATCAATAATGAGTTCTCACTTAAAGTACCAACAGGAAGACAGGTGATTGAAGTTCGTTGTATGGGATTTGAAACCAAACAATTTGATGTGCTCGTTACCTCCGGGCGCGAAGTCATTATTGATGTTGTTTTGCACCCTTCTTCTGTTCAATTGAAAGGCGTTGAAATTGTCGCTCAATATGACAAAAGTAAACCTATCAACAATTTAAGTTATGCAGGAGCAAGAAGTTTTAGTGTTGAAGAAACCTATCGTTTTGCAAGCTCATTAGGCGACCCAGCACGTATGGTTCGCAGTTTTGCAGGTGTAACACCCGTTAACGATGCTAGAAACGATATCATAATTCGCGGAAACTCTTCTATTGGCGTACAGTGGATTATAGATGGCATCGAAATAGCCAACCCAAATCACTTTAATGCGGGTGTGGGTATGACAGGCGGACAAGTAACACTATTAAATACTAATCTCCTTTCAAACTCCGATTTTCATCTAAGTGCATGGCCTGCCCCATACGGAAATGCTTTATCCGGTATTTTCGACTTAAATATGAGAAACGGAAACAATCAAAAACGAGAATTTTGGTTGCAATTGGGTTATAATGGTGTAGAAGCTGGTGCGGAAGGGTATTTCTCCAAAAAAAGCAAATCCAGTTATTTGATATCGTACCGATATTCTATTCCTGATTTAATGAAAAAAATGGGCATGGAAATTCCCTTTGTACCAAAATATCAAGATTTAACCTTCAAAACAGATTTTAAACTAAATGATAAAAATTCGTTATCTGTTATAGGAATTTGGGGTGCAAGTAATATTGATTTTGACATTGATGAAGGCATGTTGGAGTTTTTAGATATGAGTGATTTTGAAGCAACCTTTTTCCAACAAATTGAAGTAAACTCTTTATCTTATATACTTGGAGGAACTCATAAAGTAAAATTTTCACCCAAAACTGAGCTGAAAAACACAGTCTCTTTTGTAAGAAGTGACACCCGAATGCTTGTAGATACTATGAACAGGTATGATGGATCGGGATGGCAAATAGTTTGGCACGAAAACGCAATTGAAAATAAATATTCGGCGTATTCCGAACTAACTCATCGATTTTCCTATCACTCACGGATTATTGGTGGATTAAAATATGACTTGTATGACTTTAATTATCTTGAGAAAGCAGACAAAACATATTTTCAAAATGGAATTGTAACAGATGAAAATGGGGAGTTTAATCTGTTACGTGCCTATGCACAATATGTACACAATTTGTCTTCAGGTTTTTCTATTACAGGAGGGGTTTTTGGCATGTATAAGACCCTTAACGACAGATATAGTATCGAACCTCGAGGAGGAGTTAAATATACGCCATCGCAAAATCATACCTTTGCCTTATCGGGTGGATTATATAGCCAAATGCAACCACGTACGTTCTATTTTATCAAAACACCAACTCCAAACGGAATTGAATATACAAACAAAAATCTCGACTTTTCCCGAAGTGCACAATTAGACATGTTTTACGACTGGGCTTTTGCATCTAACTGGCATACAAAAGTTGAAGTATACTATCAACACTTGTATAGTATTCCTGTAAAAAATGATCCCAATACTTGTTGGACTATGCTACAAGCAGGAGGTGCGGGAGACAACTATATACAAAGAGAGGATAGCTTAGTTAGCAAAGGAACCGGAAGAAACTATGGAGTAGAGTTTACGATAGAAAAGTTTCTTAGCAAAAATTTTTATATGCTGTTTAATACCACTTTATACAATTCGACATATACCAACGGCTTTAACGACACACGATGGCGAACAATTTTTGATGGAAGATTTCTGATGAACTTAGCAGCTGGATATGAATTTAATTTGAAAAACAACTGGACTTTTTTTACTGATTTAAGAGGCTCGTGGGCAGGCGGAACCCGCTATACGCCTATCTTAACACAAGAGTCACATTTAGCAGGTTACATCATATTTGATAACAGTCGGAATAACTCTTTAAAATTAAAAGATTATTTTAGAGTTGATTTACGTTTTGGATATCGTAAAAATCACAAACGCTTTACAGAAGAGTTAGCAATTGACTTACAAAACGCTACAAACAGAAGAAATGTTATGGGACTATCGTATGATGTGAAAAAACAGAAATATGTTGAAGCGCTTCTTCCGGGCATTATGCCAATGGTTACATATAAGGTCTATTTCTCTCTATAATAATTTAATAAACATTTAAAGTTAAAACCCGCTATTGTTCAAATATACTAACAGCTGATTAAAGGTAAGTTTGATTTTAAAACTTCGAGAAGATAATAATGAAAATATAAAAACAATAAAGCCAACTGTATTATAATTAACTAGTTGGCTTTGATTTATTGATTTTTGAATTTCACTATTTATATATCAAAATAATACTTTAATTTTAACATCATCGTAACAACTTATTATTTATTTTGTATTAAAGTCAAAAATTATTTAAGAAAATGTTTTTAAAACTATTAAGGCACAACTGGCTTAAAGGTGTTCGCTCGCCGGGATTCTATAAAAATTTAGCTATGAACATATTTATTGGGTTGGTAGCAATCTATTTTCTCTCGATCTTTGTAATCTTAGGTTTCTTACTTCCCCAAATATTGCAGGAAATAGCTCCCGAAACAAGCCCTGTTCACGCATTTAACGGAATACTCGTATTTGTGGTGCCTATAATATTATTCATTCGTTTTTGGTTTCAACCGCTAAGTTCCATTAACATACAAAGCTACCAGCTGTACCCTATTAAACGAAGCATACTTATAAACTATCTGTTAATTAAACCGCTACTCAATCCCGTAAATTATATTTCGCTCTGTTTCGCAATACCATTTGCTTTAAGTGGAGTTGCTCCCATACTTGGTAATGATACGGCATTTCGATTTGTTTTGATTACTATTTTCCTTATTTGGTTTAATACACTTTTTGCCTCTTTCTTGAAACGAAAGTATGGAGCAAACATCGTAGGGATACTCGCATTTATAGCTATTTTGCTTGGGTTAGGAGCATTAGAGATTTTTAAAATATTTTCTCTGTTTACCGTGTCTGCTCAAGTTTTCAATTTTCTTATTGAAAATACTCTCGGTTGGATATTGGTTCTGATTTTTAGTTCACTCGCTTATTTCGCGAACAGATGGTTTTTTAAACAAAACTATTATCCCGAAACCTTTGAAAAGAAAACTAAAAAAGAGAATATTGAAAAGCAGCACTTTAGTTTTATGGAACGATTTGGTAAAATAGGTAATCTACTTTCGCTTCAAATAAAACTTATTCTTCGCCACAAACGGGTAAGAAATGCACTATACATGGGGATCTTCTTCCTGTTTTACGGATTTATTTTTTACCCGTTTGATATGTATAGAAAACCGGGTTATCTTATGTTCGTCGCTATTTTCATTACTGCAATCGGTATGATAATGTTTGGGCAATGGATTATCAATTGGGATGGAGCACATTTCGATTTTTTGATGACAAGAAAGATTTCAACTCAAACATACATACGATCAAATTACTATCTTTTATTATCGCTGTCAGTTATTTCATTTATTCTAACGACTCCATATTTTTTCTTTGGTAAAGAGATTATAATCTATCACTGTGTCGCCATTTTGTACAACATAGGGGTAAATATTCATGTCTATCTTTTTGGAGCTACATACAATACAAAAAGATTGGAATTAGCACAAGGCTCGGTAATGAATATGCAAGGAGTGAGCATTAAAAACTTTATTGTGTTAATTCCTCTGTTAGTAGTTCCAATGCTAATTATCGGTATTTTTAGTCTCTTTTCGGCTACTAATATTGCGTTAATTATTCTGGCGTCTATAGGATTGTTAGGGATTATTTTTACAAAACAACTACTTAAAGTAACCGAAAAACAGTTTTTAGAACGAAAATACGCACTCTGCGATGGATTCCGAAAGAAAGAATAATCAACATATTCTGTAGAGACGGAGCATGCTCCGTATCTACTTTTAACTTTACAAACTTTTAACTTTCAACTTCTATGATACAAGCAACAAATTTAACAAAAGCGTATAACGGGGTAACCGTTCTAAATATTCCAGATATCTCTATCACTAACGGAGAAAGCTTCGGATTGGTGGGAAATAACGGTGCTGGAAAAACCACTTTTTTTAGATTAATCTTAGATTTAATCGCCGCCACAACTGGTGAAGTGTTAATTGAAGGAGAGAAAGTAGCTCGTAAAGACGAATGGAAGTCAAAAGTTGGCTCTTTTCTCGATGAGGGCTTCCTAATAGATTTCCTTACACCCGACGAATTTTTTAATTTCACAGGAAAAGTTTACGATAAATCGGAAGGCGATATTGCCACCTTTTTGGAATCAATGCAAGATTTTTTTAATGATGAAATTATTGGTAAAAGGAAATTAATTCGTGATTTATCTAAAGGAAATCAGAAAAAGGTAGGAATCGCAGCGGCTCTCCTATCCGACCCACAAATTTTAATCTTAGACGAACCGTTTACCGCTTTAGACCCGACTTCACAAATTAGGCTGAAACGAATGCTTAACGACCTGAGGACAACTAAAAACATGACCATGCTTATTTCGAGCCACGACCTAAATCACGTTACAGAAGTGTGCGATCGTATTGTTGTTTTGGAAAAAGGTATTGTAGTTCGCGATATTGAAACTAATAAAGATACCCTAAAAGAACTTGAAAGATATTTTGCAGTTTAAGATTTCAACATTCTGCAATAAATACAAATAGTGAAGCCAATTCACTTACAAGGTTTTTATCTTTTTTAATTAACTAAGTAATTAGATGTAATTATTGATTTTCCCCTAGCCTGACTCATAAAATACCTGCAGAAATAAGTAAAAGTTAAATAAAATTATATATATTTAGCAATCAAACTTATAAATAAGCACACCATATAATCAAAAAATCGCTATGAGTAATATTGAGCAAAGCAAACAAGATTTACAAAAGTCTTTATTTAAAAAACTAGAAAAAATAACAGATCTTACAGAATCGAATGTTACAAGTAAAATAAAAAGACTTGTAACCAATAAAGCCATTCCGAATCAAGATAGAGTTACCCTGAAGGAATTGGAAGTTGCAAAAGAGTATTTTAAGAAGTCACAATTAAATACAAATACAGAAGCAAGTGTAGATACTGATAAAACTTGGTCATCCAACGCTCCATTAGAAAAAATTACCGGATTAACATCGAAGGTTATTGACAGCATAATTAAAGACTTAGAAAAACAAGAAAAACCAAGTTCTTCACTTATACCAATAAAAGGTATAAGCAAGGTAATGCAGGCTAAATTGAGAAGTTTATTCATTTATGATGTTCCAACCTTATTAACTAAAGGGAGTACAGATAAAAAACGCTCTTCCTTAGCTACAAAACTACAGGTGGACATAAAGTTAGTAAACTCATGGGTAAAACAAGCAGACCTGTGGCGAGTAGAGGAAATGACGACAGATATGGCCTATTTGCTTGTTTTGGCAGGCGTTCGTAATGTGGAAGATTTATCGAAAGTGAGTGTTGAAAAAATTTATCCAATACTCGAAAGTTTAACTGCATCAACAACTGATTTTTCTTTACTGGATAAAGCTCAACTTTCCACTCTAATTAACAATGCCCGAAAACTCATAATTAATTATAGATCTTTTGATATTGATATTCTGAATCAAATTATCAGTGAAAAACTTGATAAGTTAGTGAAAAATGATTATCAAACGGTTAAAAAATCAACAACAGAAGGTTATTACCAAACAAAAAAACAACTATCTATTAAAGATGAAGATATTCTTAGAGCATTAAAAGGTCGAATACCCTCATTTTCCTCCCTTGAGTTTAATGACAAAGAACCTGAGCATCTGTTTGCTAATGATTTTATTGATAAGCCTATAGAAGAAAAAAAGAGTGGTGATATAATTGCTGAAGGATTGGGCTTCTTAGATGATGTTGAGTTTGCATTGCCATTACCAAGAACTATTAGTGGCAAAGTGGTTAAAAGAAAATATAATGAAAAAAAGGAACATGAAACACCCTTTGCTGGAGTTTTAGTAGAAATAGGAGGCATAGTAAGTCCATCAGAAGATAAAACTGAGGCTGACAAAAAACCATCATGTATAACGGACAGTAATGGAAAATTTATCGTAGTATTACCAGACAAATATAGCTTAAAAGAAACCATTACCGTAACTATATCACAAGGTTCAAACAAACAAGAATTTATTAAAAATGCTTCAGAAGTTATCAATGCTGTTCCCGAACAAAAAGATTTAGAACAATTTATTTTACTTGACTCTATTGGAGATGAAATAGATTTCATAGATGCAGAGATTCAAACTTTAAAATCAAACTGTGAAGCAACAACAGAGAATACGACTAAAAAGAAAATAACAAATGAAAAGTGTACTCCAGATAACGTAGTAGATTTACTTACAACTCAAAAAGACAATTTGCTAACGAGATACAATCAGATAAAAAACAAGTTATTAGAAAAATATTATACTATAGATGTAAATAAAGCTTTTGAAAAACTCTTATCTTCTTCAAACTTAGATGCTAAATTAGAAGGGACCAACTTTAAACCTAATGTAGATGAGGATTTTGTTGTAATTGAAGAGATATTTGAAGGGATGGACTGTTCCCTAAAAACAGCTTTACCAAGTGTAAAGTTAATGGGCAATGAAATGGATTTAGTGGACAAGTACAAAAAAGCTCTTGAAAGGGAAAAAAGAAAAATCTCAAATGGAGAAGAATTTAGTTATGAGGATTTCAACGATGAAGAGTCTGGAGTAATACGTCTTTCTACGGATACAGCCCCTTCTCGTGTTTTTAATTACAGTATGCTGCAACGTCTAGTAGAACCGGCTATAAGCCCGAGTGCCGGTGAAAATGGACGGCAAACACTAACCAAACCATTAGACGTAGAAAACTTCAAAAGCAAACTATACGAAGCCCCAGACGAATTACCTAAGATGTCTTCATTGGGCATAGGCTATGTCCTTAATATGCATCAAGCCTGGGTGCCCGACGGTTTTGCATTGGGTTCTTTACTCTACTCTCTAGTGTTAGCACCCGGTGAAGAACAGCGTTTAGTTATACGTGAAAACAAACAACGCTACTCCATTATGGACGAGGCACAAGGCACGGATGCTGTTAGTGAGGATTACGCACTTTCTCAAGAAGATGACACTACAGCTGCATTCAATTATGCTGTGAATCAACTATCACAAGCAAACTCTGAATACAGTTACAGAGCTAAGACTTCAAGTTTTGGTGCCAGTTTTGGTGCTGCCGGCACATATGCTGGAGCGTCAGCTACACTTGGATTATCGGGAGGGTTCTCAAAATCGAGTGGAAAAGGTTCTTCATCTGCCCGCCAATCCAACTCACACAATGAAGCTTCTTCAGCAGCACAGAAATTTCAACACAGTATAAAAAGTGCTTCCGATAAAATCTCACAAGCAAAACGATTAAGCATCAGCACTGCCACAAGTGAAGTATCTGATTCTGTGGCAACTAAAATCATAGCTAATCATAACCATTCACATGCGATGACTATTCAGTACTGGGAAGTTATGCGTCGCTATCGCATGGAAACTTGTATTGACAGTATCGATTTGGTATTGTTTGTACCATTAAAGACCATTCGCTTTTTACCTGAGAACCAAAAATATCATTTTAATAATTTAAATTTAAAAAACTTTGGAAAAACTGAATTTAATGCCAGATATGGTACACTTCTTAAATACGCAAACTCTCTGCAATATGCATTACCATACCAGTATCGTACCGGATTAAATTTGATTAAACAATACGCCTCTTATCCTATGTGGAAAATGGAAGAGATAGGTACTGATACAAAACAACTTACCTTAACTTTTAAAGCAAATTTACTTAACGATATTGATAAGTTGTCTATATACTTAGTTTTAAAAAATGGTAAAGGAACTATTGCAGGTAACTTTGATGATAGTAAACATACTACTATTATAAAGGAAAATGTATATAAAACTACAAAAGAGTTAAGACAAGCCATCATACATGAAAGAAATAAAAGAGGAGAAAAAGACCTTAGTTGTACATTTGATATTCCTTCAGATATTATTGATGATGATTTAGCATATATAAAGTTTGATTACTCTTGTAGGGAATTTAATTATACTCTATCCCAAGACGATCCGAACTTTACAAAAGCACAAAGTTTAGCCTATAATAATTTAATGGGGAAACAAGTTGACTTAGCCCAAGACAATAAAGGTAGTTGGGGAGATAGACAAAGTATTGAACATTATAAGTCTCAATTACCCGAAGCTTATCAAAATTTCCCTTATAATAAAACAGTAACATTTTCTCCTTCTTATATAATGAGACTTGGCTATCCAATCATTGATACAGTTAACCTTAAATTAAACGACAACTCTACGTTGGATGTTGCGTTGTCTAGTAGTCAATTAAACAATTATACCAGAATATATATTAAAAATAAAATACGCACCCTGCGTTATACCGAATTTCAAAAAATGGAAGAGTTATTACAACATGTAGCAGCAGAAACATTACACTATTCACAGATGGTTTGGGGTGCACTAAGCGAAGATGAGCGAGCCATGTTATTGGAACAGTACACCATTGATATGGACTACAATAAACTTTTGTCGAATATAGAATTAGAAAGTAAAATTAACGAAGATGAGCCATCTATTCCTTTGCTGAACTGTGTAAATGTTAAAAAACTTTTGGGTTTCTATGGTAACTGTATGTTATTGCCATTTACCTACCCACAAAGTTTGGCAAATAAGTTAGGTAAAACTGCAGCAGAAGTACAAGATTCACTCTATCGTTATCATTCCAGTAACTTCCGTTCCCCTTCCACTACCATCTCATTACCAACCGATGGTATGATAGGAGAAGCAGTATTAGGCGAAACCAATGTAAGCGAAAAGATAGATTTAACCCGATTCTGGAATTGGCAAGATTCTCCGATAGACAAAATGGAGATTGACAGTAGCTATCTTAATGCACACGATTACCTTGCAGGGAAATCTACAAAAGACATTTCCGCTCTAAATCTACAAGGAGCAACAGCTGCCGTACCTGTAACTAACGCAGATTTAATCTCAGCATTAGTGAGTAAGCAAGCACCAAAATTTGACAATATAACAGGATTAGACCAACTTAGAGATGTGTTAAATGCCGGGACAAACAGTGCTGCACAAGGATTGCAAACAGCAGTTACAACAAGTGCTGATATGGCAAAAAGTGCAGCAGATTTGGCTAAAGCACAGATAGCTGCCGACAAAGAGGTAGAAGTTGCCAAAATTAATAAAGGGATAAACACTGAATCCGGAAACAATACAGCCAATCCTACTGCTTCCGATAATTCTACTACGTCAACAGCAGAACAGACCGGAACTACAGGACAAAACGCTTCAACCGTACAACAACCTACTGTCCCAGTTGATAGTAGCATTAATAATCAAGGAGGCTCTGGCTCAACAACTCATACACAACAACCAAGTACTGGTGGTACTTCTACACCATCAGATGAACAGGTAAATGGATTTCCTAACACTGATAAGACTGAAAACAATGAACCAGAAAATGTAGAAGATATTGTTGACAATAATAATGGAAAAGAACCAGATCCTGAAAATGTCCAAAGACTTACTAATATTATAACCAGTGCTATTGAAGCTGCAAAAGAAGGAATGACGCCAGAACAGTTTTACAAAAAGTACACTAATGAAGAATTGTCTATGGATGAAATTAAAGCTAAAGCAATAACATATTGTGAAAATAATAATATTGATTTTGGTGAGGTATCGAAATATTTACTAGCAATAAGCGATTTTATAAACAAAGGAGGTAACGATGGCAAACATTGATATTTATAGTTGCATAATCGAATTTTTAGGAGAAAATAATATTTCTGATGAGATTAAAGAGTGTATAAATAACTCAAATGAAGATGAAAGTCAAATTGAAATCTGCTTAGGTACAGATTGGAGCAATGCTATGGTAGCATGTTTTGCTGAAACAAACAAATTTAAAAAATTACTGGTTTATGTTGTAAGAGAATTAATAAATAATCAAAATTATAAATTTGATATAGGGGAAAAATTTCTTACAACTAATCCATATCTAGATATGAAAAAATTTGAAAAAAAAACGCGCTTAGAAAAAGATGATAATTTAGATTTATACTCATATCAAAAAAACAAAATGAATAACAATGGACTTTTGGGTAAAAAGGATAGATGCAACATTTTTTTTGGGGATGTTTTTTTTAGATCGCTAGTTATATTTCAAGAGGAGAATATGAATATAGAATCAGGAAGATCTGATATTGAATATAATTCTCACAAAATACTATCGAATAAAAATTTAATATATCATAGTACCAACCGTTATCAAAATGTCCTACCTGTTATAGAAAGTTTTAAAAATAAACTAAACACAAAACCTATTACAAACATAAATAATGTCAGAAGTGGTTGTATAGTTTATTTTAAAAAGCCTAATGGGAAAGGAGGATATGAATGGCATCACTTGGAAATTTTGATTAACGATGTAAGAGTTATAACAATTCGTGATAAAAAAATATTTGAAATAAATGCAGCAGGAGCACATGCGGATGGAGCTTATTATAATACTTATTATTTTGTGGAATCAAATAAAGATGGTAAAGAAAAAAGTTTTTTTATTGAATCTGACGAAAAAGGGAACATATATATTGAACGAGAGCTTGAGGATGGCACTATGGAACCATGGGAAAGAATACTTGAATTCTTTGATATAGAAGATAGTACAATCTTAAACATGTTAAAAAAATAAATCGACCTATTAGCCTTAAAAGATTATCACATTACATATGTTTGAAAAATAGAATATCTTATTTGTAAAAACTATAATGACAAAAGAGAATATATTAAAATATATAAAAGATATTGAAGAGAAATATCAAATGTGTATTGACTTCACAGACGTACAGTGGCAAAAGGAATTAGTTTCAGATTTTTTTACAGATAATGCTAATGAATGGGTTCAAGCCATTATAACTATTTTCAACTATGATTTAGAAAAACACGACGAGAATAAGATTTGCTATATCATAAAAAATGTAAAAGCAATTCATCAAGATACAAGTAATATTTGTTGGGCTGTAACAGCTACCATACTTTTGAATTGGAATATAAAAATTACTACTAAAAATATATCCTCAAATGAGATAAACAACTTTATTTTAGTCACTGAGGTACTTGAACGCATTGACAATAAAGAAGCGGGAGAATATTATCAATTATATTTTAATAACAGTACACTATCTGGAAAAGAAGCTGCTGATTTTTTTCAAAAAGCGGGTTTTGTAACGGAAGTAAACATAGACTTGACCCCAAAAAAAATATATGAAATGTTAAAATTAAAAGGACCTTTAATCGTTGTTACTAACGAAGAAACTAAAAGAAACACCAATTTAAGCATTTATGAACAACCTTACCATTTAAAAATAATTTATGGAATATGTATGGATGTATCAAACAATATGAATGCAAAACTAAAAATTATTGATCCTTATATAGGTCCATATAATGATGATTCCGGAATGTATGATGGTCCAGAAATAGAGATTGATTCAATTAATGAAAAGACTAGAAAAGAAGAAAGCTTTACTGATTTTATAAGAAAATATGAGGATAAAAAGATATGTATTTATCTGCAGCAAGATAAAAATTAATATTGATAATATGATTGACTTTTTAATAAATTAAAAACCTATGTCAAACCTACAAGAAATAGCAGCAAAATTGCTGGAGAACGAAGCTTCGGATGAAGTTTTAGAGATTAAAAAACAAATATTGAGAAGAATTGCCACTGAAAGTGACATAAAACCTTCTCGTATTCCTGCACCGTTGAACATTACGCAAATCGGTGGATATTTCAATCTGCTTATGCAGTTGGAGCAAGAGGAAATGCTACGGCATACCCTCACATCCATTCTTGGTTTGCCAATGCAAACGCCGAAGGAGTAAAACTTGTATATGTGGATGGTAGTTTGTTTTAATTTAAATTGTTTTTCTTAGCGGATAAGTGGTTTTTATTTTAATGGATTATTTGAAGCATAGTGAGGTCTTTAGAAAAATAACGATGGGACGAAAAAGTAAAACTTTAACAATTTTCAGTTTTTTAATGGGGAAACTCTTTAGGATGCACTGTAAAATTTATCCTTAACAGAACGGCAAATAGTTTTGAAGTGCGAAAGATGCTATGTGAGTTATATTTTATTGGACAGGTTCTTATTTTTTATTTCAATACCAGAGTGTCAATCAAACAAGGAAACGGGATGCCATGGCGAATGTTTAGGATTTTACGAACGGAATGTTCGAGGTTACCTCAGGTAGCTAAAGTTTAAGTTTTATAGGAAGAGCCTTTTCGTAACAACAAAGACAGTCGGTTGAGGCTAATACCCTCATTAAAGCGTGTAATAGCGCACCGGTCAAGTTGCATTGAGTTGAGACTTCTAGCGGACGGAAAGCAAGTACGGATGATGTGATCAAGGCAAGTTACTCTAAACGCATTGGTTAGTAGTGTTGATGCAGGATACGAGATTTTTTTGAACCATTCTACGTAGAAACAAGTAGGATGGTTCTTTTTGTTAAAAAAACACATAACATAATGAGATATACACTACCGTACTAAAATACATCAATAAAGCCAACTAAATCAAAATGATTTAGTTGGCTTTACTGTTCCACAGTCAATGAGTTTAGTTGAAACTACCAACAAGATATAATATCCAGTTTTGTCGAATAGTGCTAATCATTGTCGCCCTTGATATTCGGCTCAATTGACAGATATTCTGAAATTAAAAATTTTAGAGTATCCTTATCTATATCAACAAATTCTTGGTCCGATTTAAAAACACTTATATTGCCTGTTTCTTCAGATACCACAATTGCCATAACATTAGCAACTTCTGTAACACCAATTGCAGCACGGTGACGTAACCCCATACTTGCAGGCACTGTAGTTGATTTAGTAACAGGTAAAATACATCGTGCAGCTATTATTTTAGAATCGCGAATTATCATAGCTCCATCATGAAGTGGACTGTTTTTGAAGAAAATATTTTCAATTAAACGCGATGATATGTCCGCATTAATTAAATCGCCTGTTTGTACAATCGAATGGAGTTGACCGTGATTAGTAATAACAATAAGTGCACCTGTTTTTGCGGCTGACATATTTGAGCATGCATAAGTAATTGATTCAACCTGGTCGTATCTAAATTTTATGTTTGGCCTATTAAACAACGATTCGAACGAAAATTTTTTATTGAAGAATTCACGTGTACCTAGAACTAAAAGAAAGCGTCTTATCTCCTGCTGGAAAACCACAATCAAAGCAATCATACCAACACCCATAAATTGCCCAATTATGGTATTTAGTAAATCCATTTTAAATGCGCCCACAAGTTGCCAAAACAGATATATTACAAAAATTCCGGTGAAAATGTTTATTGCCACAGTTCCTCTTATCAGTAAGTAAGCCTGATAGAGTAGTATAGCAACCAAAAGAATGTCAACTATATCAAAAAATCCAATAGTAATGAATAGAGCCGGCATTTAATCAAGCATTTAGTGTTTTTTGTACCAACTTAACAGCTTCAACAGCCTCTTTAACATCATGTACTCGTATAATATTTACCCCTTTTAATAGTGAAATAGTGTTCATTACCGTTGTAGCATTAAGCATATTTTCAGGTTTATCTTCAAAAAATCTATACAAAAAAGATTTTCTCGACACACCAATAAGTATCGGATAACCAAGTGATTGCAATATTTCAAGATTATTAATAATATGATAATTTTGATCCAATGTTTTAGAAAATCCTATTCCCGGATCAATAATTATGTCTGCTATTCCAGCATCTTTACACTTTTTAATCAATTCTCCAAAATATCGGGATAAATCGAACATTAGATTGTCATATTGTGTTAATTGTTGCATAGTTGCGGGGGTTCCGCGCATATGCATTCCAAGATACACAATGTTTAACTTACCAACCGTTTCAATCATCTTATCGTCAAGACCTCCGCCAGATATATCATTAATAATATCTGCACTAAACTCTTCGTGAGCACGGCGAGCAATCTCTGCTCTGAAAGTGTCAACTGAAACAGCCATTTTGGGATAATTCTCTGAAATATATTTCAGTGCAGGAGCAACTCTTCTCCACTCCTCTTCTATATCAATAATATCGGCTCCCGGCCTTGTTGACATTCCTCCAATATCAATAATATCAGCTTTATCTTCAATAATTTTGTCTATGCTGCCGAACAACGTTTTTTCTGTAACAATTCTGCTTCCTGCAAAAAAAGAATCTGGAGTAACATCTAAAACACCCATTACCAAGGGTCTATCCCACTCTCTGATTTCGTTTTTTATTTTTAAACTTAGTGTCGGCATATCTTTTATAGTTAGTTTATAGATTGTTAAACAATATCAATAGTTTAATATCACTGCATGTCGATAGTTTTTAAACAAACACATTAATAATTTCTATATTTGTAACTGCAAAGGTAATAATTTAAGCTTTCTTAACCATTGCTTTAGTTAAAATTGAATTGAGGAATCTTTTTTTAATCTTTGCTAACAATAATTTTAACTAATATTTTGAATTTTAAACAATGAGTTTTATTGTAATTGAAGGATTAGATGGTTCTGGGAAATCGACTCAGGTAAAGCGTTTATGTTCATACCTTAAAGAGAAAAATGCGAACTTTGAGTATTTACATTTTCCTGTAACAGAAGAGCAAAATTTCGGGCTGCTTGTAAGCAGATTTTTGCGAGGAGAGCTGGGCGATATCGATTCCGTTAACCCATGGGTAGTTGCAATGCTTTTTGCCGGTAACAGATGGGCTTTGGCTGACAAAATTCGCAATTGGCTGGAAAACAAAACTCTGGTTATTGTCGATAGGTATGTTTACTCAAATATAGCGTATCAGGTTGCTAAAATAAAAGATAGTGATAGTAAACGCAAGTTGAGAAATTGGATATATTCACTTGAATATGAAACCTTTAAAATACCCAAACCCGATATTAATATTTGGTTAGATGCACCTATAACATTTGTCGAAACACAGTTAACTTCTAAGCGTTCGGGCGATGACAGAGGTTATTTGCAAGGTGTTGACGATATTCATGAAACCATACCATTCCAGAAACTTGTTTACAACGAATATGAAGCTTGTTGCACAAAGTATCCTGATTTAATACGTGTTAAGTGCCACGATACTTTCGGAAATATGGAAGATGAAAATACAATTTTTAAAAAGCTTTTAGATACTATTACAAACAAAATAGGAACAATATAATTTAACTATAAAACAACTAGATATATGAATATGAGAAAATTAATAAGAAATATTTCACGCCTTTTAATAGGTTTACTTTTTCTTTTTTCAGGATTTACAAAAGCAGTCGATCCCATGGGATCAAAATTCAAGTTTGATGATTATTTTGTAGCCTTTGGAATGGAGTGGCTTATACCATTCTCTCTAGTGTTGGGCATAATACTGTCAACAGTCGAGTTTTCGGTTGGATTTTGCTTAGTATCAAACCTTTACTCCAAAATATGCTCTATAATAGCGTTTATTTTTATGCTCTTTTTTACAGGATTAACATTTATTTTGGCTCTTACAAATCCTGTAACAGACTGCGGTTGTTTTGGCGATGCTGTTGTACTCACCAATTGGCAAACATTTTATAAGAACCTTATATTTTTAGTACCTACGATAATTATTTTTATTGAGCGAAAAAAATTCGTGAGTCGTTTCAATAATAAATGGCAAATAGCACTAGCCTCCTTTATTTTGGTTACAATAGTTTCAATATCAATCTACTCACTAAACAACTTGCCAATAGTTGATTATCGTCCTTACAGAGTTGGACAAAACCTTTTGTTAAACTCGAAAGAACATCCCAACGGAGCACCATCTGCGGAGTTTGAAACAACGTTGATTTATCGCAAAGATGGCGTCGAAAAAACATTTGATTTATACAACTTACCCGATTCCACATGGGAATGGGTCGATACAAACAACAAATTAGTCAAGGAGGGTTACGTTCCACCAGTAAACAATTTCTCTTTAACCGATGACTATGGCATGGATAACACCAACACACTGTTTAATCGAAACGAGATGGTTTTAATGGCAAACGTTCTGGACTTAAGTAAGCTTTCCCAAGAAGAAATTGAACGATACAATGAAATATCTGTTCAATGCCTGTCGAACGACATCTATTTTACCATGCTAACTTCAACAGATCAAGGTTTTATTGAGGATTATAAAAACCAACATCTACCCACTTATAAAATATTCACAATTGATCCTATAACTCTTAAAACTATAGTGCGCTCTGATGGTGGTTTTATGCTAACCTACAAAGGAACAGTGTTGAAAAAGTGGCACCGTGATAAATTTCCTGATGTTTTGTCGCTGAACGAATATTTAATGATAAAAGAAGCACAACATTCGGGCTCACCACGTCCAATGCAACTGACGGCTTTCTATCTGTTAATATTTTTGTCAATCGCTTTGCTTTTTGAATTGTTTGGCTTAAATTTGAAGAGTAGAGAAAAGTAGTAATGATAAACAAATTGACAAAGGACTTTTTGTATATACTACTCATTTTGTGGGGAGTAGCAACTCTTTTGTTCTTTTTGTTTAAGGTATTACCAGGCGATCCTGCTCATATGCTGGTTGGGCAAAGAACCGATAGTGCAACCGTTGAAAACATAAATCGTGATCTGGGTTTAGACTTACCACTTTGGCAACAATATTTCTTATACCTGAATGATTTATCGCCAATATCAATCGATAAGAACCATGAAGATAGTCGATATGGTGGGATTACACTTATCCCTATTTCTGAACATCGCGCTGTGCTTAAAGCGCCTTATTTACGCAAATCTTATCAAACAAAGCAACTAGTTTCCGATATGCTTCTAGAAGCTGCACCAGCTTCGTTGTTACTCGCATCAGCAGCAATTTTGCTTGCAATACTTATCGGTCTGCCGGCAGGAATAGTTGCGGCAATTAAAGAGGATAGTTGGATAGACAGACTACTGTTAAGTATATCATCAATAGGTATGTCGTTACCGTCATACTTTGCAGCAATATTAATAGGTTGGATTTTTGCTTTCCTTTTAGGTAAATATACAGGACTGAACCTCACAGGTAGCTTGTATGAGTACGATTTAGTTACAAAACGGCTAGCTCTGCAAAATATAATCCTGCCAGCTATAACACTGGGGATACGACCTTTAAGCGTTGTTATGCAATTAACACGCAATTCACTTTTAACTGAGATGAAAGGAGACTATTTCCGCACAGCACGTGCAAAAGGTTTAAGCATAAAAAAAGCTATTTGGAAGCATGCACTAAAAAACTCATTAAACCCAGTGGTAACTGCCCTTAGCGGTTGGTTTGCTTCAATGTTGGCAGGAATGGTTTTCGTGGAATATATTTTCGCATGGAAAGGATTGGGTTACATGCTTGTTGATGCTTTAAATCAATACGATTTTCCCGTTGTAATGGGTTGTGTGTTGTTTATATCTCTATTTTTTATTATTATTAACAAGTCAACTGATTGGGTATATAAAATACTCGATCCCCGAATAAGAATTAAAACAACTTAAAAATATAATTATTATGAGACGAAAAATTGTTGCCGGTAACTGGAAAATGAATAAGAATTTCCAAGAAGGAGTTGAGCTTGCCATGGCAGTACAAGAAAGCTTAAAAGATTATAAAGGTAACTGTAAGGTTATTTTAATTCCGCCCTTTGTTCACATTGCGAAGATAAGGGAATTGCTTGAAAACGATATTATTTCGCTTGGTGCACAAAATTGTAGTAATAAAGATAAAGGTGCTTATACAGGCGAAGTGTCTGCTGAAATGCTATGGTCTTCAGGGGCTGACTATGTTCTTGTTGGACACAGTGAGCGTCGTCAATACTACGGGGAAACAAATCAATCGTGTGCCGAAAAGATCAACATTGCTTTAGACAATCAATTAATGCCCATTTACTGTGTTGGAGAGACTAAGGAACAACGCGAGAAAAATGAAACCTTTAAGGTAATAGAAGAGCAGATGAAAGTAGGTGCATTTGCTTTAGACGCAGCTGATTTCGGTCACTTAGTAATTGCTTATGAACCTGTGTGGGCAATAGGAACGGGACTTACCGCCACAAAAGAGCAGGCACAAGAGGTTCACGCATTTATCAGAAAGCTTATTGAAAAAAAATATAACAAAGAGATTGCAAATAATACAACCATTCTTTACGGCGGTAGTTGCAACCCATCGAATGCCGATGAACTATTTGCACAGCCAGACGTTGACGGAGGTCTGATTGGTGGAGCCTCTCTTAAAGCTGAAGATTTTGTGAAAATTATTCAGGCTAACAAGTAAAATCAATTAGCAATTAACAATTAAATGTCAAGGTGTTGTGGAGACGTCATACTATGGCGTCTCTTTTTTGTGCATATTATTCAATTATGTAATGTTTTGCTTATCTTTGTTAGCTCAAAATCAACTAAAATATTTTACTATGGATATACTATCGTCACGACTGAAAGCACTGTCGCCATCACAAACCTTTGCGATGGTACAAAAAACTAGCGAATTAAAAGCGCAAGGAATTGATATTATTAGTATGAGTGTGGGCGAACCAGATTTTGCAACTCCCGCACACATAAAACAAGCCGCAAAAAAGGCAATTGATGATAATTTCTCGTATTATTCGCCTGTGGCTGGTTTTGCCGATTTAAAACAAGCAATTTCAGACAAATTGAAAAAAGAAAACTATTTAGAATATGCCCCTTCTCAAATAGTTGTTTCCAACGGTGCAAAACAATCTCTCTGTAACGCAATTCTTAGTATCGTAGATAAAGGTGAAGAGGTAATTATTCCTGCCCCTTATTGGGTTAGTTATCCAGAAATGGTAAAACTTGCTGAAGGTAAACCTGTTTTTGTGTATGCCGACATAAATCAGGATTTTAAAATAACTCCACAACAGCTGGAATCAGCAATAACCCCAAAAACTAAAGCTCTGATTTTATGCTCGCCATCAAATCCTACCGGAAGTGTTTATACTAAAAGCGAATTAAAAGCATTAGTCGATGTATTAGTAAAGCATCCGAATGTTTTTGTAATTGCAGATGAGATATATGAGCTTATCAACTACGTAGGTAAACACGAAAGCATAGCTCAGTTTGAAGAGATAAGAGAGCGAGTAATAATCGTAAACGGAGTTTCCAAAGGCTACGCAATGACTGGATGGCGAATTGGCTGGATGGCTGCTCCACAATGGATTTCATCAGCTTGTAATATGTTGCAAGGACAATATACATCAGGTCCCTGTTCTATTTCACAAAAAGCTGCTTTGGCAGCATATACAGGAGACCAAACATGTGTTTCTAAAATGAAAACTGCATTTGAGCGCAGACGAAATCTTACAGTTAAGCTATTGAGCGAAATTCCTGGTTTTAAAGTAAATAACCCTATGGGAGCATTCTATGTTTTACCCGAAGTTAAGTTTTATATTGGAAAATCGTACAATGGTAAAAAAATTGAAACAGCCAGTGATTTATCCATGTACCTGTTGGAAAAAGGACACGTAGCTTGTATTGGAGGTGATGCATTTGGTGCACCAGATTGCATTCGTTTTTCTTATGCTACATCTGATGAAAACATTACCAAAGCTATTACACGCGTGAAAGAAGCATTATCGAAATTAGTATAGGTTAAAAAAATCCAAATAAAAAGCACCCTTAACTCGGGTGCTTTTTTGTTTTTCTGATTTGCAACTTGTGCAAAACTATTTCGATTACAATTTATCTAATGACTGTTTCAAGTCACTGATAATATCTTCAACGTTTTCAAGTCCAACAGATATTCTAATCAATCCATCACTAATGTCACCAGCAGCACGTTCTTCAGCAGTGTATGTTGAGTGTGTCATACTTGCAGGGTGCTGTATAAGTGTATCTGCATCGCCCAAACTAACCGATATAGCAATCATTGAGAGATTGTTTAATAGCTTCTTACCTGCTTCAATTCCTCCTTTTACTTCAAAACTGATAATACCACCGGGCAAACTCATCTGTTTTTTGGCAATTTCATATTGTGGAAATGATTTAAGTCCAGGATAAACAACCGTTTTAACAGCTTTGTGACTTTCTAAAAACTCTGCAACTTTCATTGCGTTTTCAGAGTGTCGTTGCACTCTTAATTCTAATGTTTTAAGACCTCTGTTTATAAGGTATGCATCGAATGGGCTAAGTGTAGCTCCTGTTAAGTCTTTAATACCGAAAAGTTTAACATTATCAATGTACTCTTTTTTTCCAACAACAAATCCTGCGATGACGTCTCCGTGTCCGTTAAGATATTTTGTTGCTGAATGCACAACCACATCAGCACCCAATTCTATTGGTCTAGTAATGAAAGGAGTTGCAAAAGTATTGTCAACCATAAGTTTACAATCTTTTTGTTTGTGTACAATTTCCGCCAACGCCTTAATATCGGTAATATACATATTGGGATTTGCGGGAGTTTCTGTGTAAACAAGCTTTGTATTGGGTTTCATAGCTTTTTTTACATTTTCTACGTCTCTCGTATCAACAAAAGTTACCTCAATTCCGTATCGTGTAATTCCATGGCTTAAGAATGCAAATGTGCATCCGTAAAGTGTTTTGGAAGCTACTATATGGTCGCCTGCTTGCACGCAAACCCAAATTGCTGATGTTATTGCTCCTATTCCCGATGCGGCCGATACGCATGCTTCAGCTCCTTCGAGTAGCGCAATTTTCTCTTCGACTGTTGTACACGATGGATTTCCAAGACGTGTGTAGATATAACCATCTTCTTCGAGTGCAAAACGGCGTCCACCTTGTTCTACATTGTCGAAAACGAATGTTGATGTTTGATAGATTGGATCGGCAAGTGCGCCGAATTGATTAGGTTTTTTGCCTCCATGTATTGCTTTTGTGGCAAATCCGCTTTTTTTTAAATTTTTGTTATCCATATTTATTTTATTAGTTGATTTAGTGATATATGTTTTATTCTCTTTGCCTGATAAAAGTCTTCTGATATTCGTCCTATGCGTGTAAAAAAGCATAACAACTACGGCTATGGAAAATATCTGCATAGAAAGTGTAAATATTTCCTCATTATTGTGCTGTATTAAAAACACAGTTAGTGGAAATGATATACCTCCAATTAAAGAACCTAAGCTAACGTATTTTGTTATTAATAAAACTAAAACAAAAATTAAAACAGCTATAAACGAAGCTAAAGGATTAATTCCTATTACTGCACCAAAAACTGTTGCAACACCTTTACCTCCTCTAAATTCAGCAAACAGAGGAAAAACGTGTCCTAAAACAGCAGAAGCACCTGCAACTATTTTAACTATGTTAATTCTTTCACTGCCTAAACTCTGAGCAACTAACTGAGTTATATATACTGCTAAAAATCCTTTAAGAATATCAATTATTAGTACAATAATACCTGCTTTCTTTCCTAATACCCTAAATGTATTTGTGGCACCTGCATTTCCACTTTCATAATCACGTACATCAACACCGTAATATCTTTTTCCAATCCAAACTGCAGTAGGAATACTTCCAAGAAGATAAGCCAATATTGTTGCTACAATAAATGAAAAATCCATGCTGATATCTATTTATCCTCCTCTACCCTATAAATTTAACAATCTAAACGAAAAATAACAAATTTAAATTGAACTAAAATTTTTAAGTTTGCAAGATACGAAATTTAATGATTGCCTCTATCAAGGAATGGTGCATAAAATTAATTAAAGTTTCTTGTGTAAATTAAAGGTATCAAAGTCAGAATGTTAATTAACAATTGCTTTCAACTTTACAAACTTTAAGCTTTTAACTTTTAAATTAATTATAATTGCTTTTGTACATTTGTGATAGAAAATAAAAAGATATGTTATCAAAAAAGCACTCTACAAAAAAAGTTATTATTAAAAAGGCTAGTGGAGAAACTGAGCTGTTTAATGTAAATAAACTTATTAATTCTTTACGAAGAGCTGGTGCCAACGATGAAATCATAAAAACAGTTATTAATGACATTACAGAATGGATTTACAGCGGTGTGACAACAAAAATGATTTATAACCGTGCTTTCAGAAACATGCGCCGTTTAGAAGCTGTATCTGCTGCACGATATAAATTAAAGCATGCAATGTTTGAACTTGGTCCCACTGGATATCCATTTGAACAGTTAATGGGAATGGTGTTTCAGGGTTTAGGATTCTCATGTGAAGTAGGTGTTATTGTCGAAGGGTGTTGTTTAAATCACGAAATGGATGTAATCGCAACAAAACAAAATGAACAACATTTTTGCGAATGTAAATACTCAGTCGATCAAGGTAGAAAAATTGGCGCACAGGTTTCGCTATACGTAAAATCGAGGGTTGAAGATATTGTCAATAAACGAAAATCTTTACGTAAATACCAAAACACCATTTTTAAAACCTGGATTATAACAAACACCCGTTTTTCTGAAGATTCAATTGAGTATGCCAAATGTATTGGAATAAATCTACTATCATGGGATTATCCATCTGGAGAAGGACTAAAAGAGTTAATTGAAAGACAGGGTCTATATCCTATTACAGTTTTAGATAGTTTAAATAAAAAAGAGAAGGGTTTATTGCTTTCAAAAGAGGTAGTCACGTGTAAACAAATAATTGAAAATCCTAAAATACTAACTGAAATAGATTTAGCACAAAGCAAAATAAATAAAACGAAAAAGGAGATTAATAATTTACTTAGGTTAAAACAAGGTAACAAATAGCCATATTACACAATTTTTTCAAAAAACAGTAAACAATAAAAACTAAACTATGTTATATAAATAAGGAGGGGTACAATTATGGAACATAGATTAATTACAATTGCAACTGAAAAATATTCCCGAGCCATTGTTTTAAAGAGTTTTTTGGAGTCAAATGGTATCGAGTGTTCAATAAGGAATGTTAACCTTATTCAACCAAGTATTGCTGACGGAGTAAAATTGATAATAAAGGAGTCAGATGTAGAAAAAGCCATTAAACTTCTTGCCAACCAAGCTCCTGCTCAAAGTAGCGAGCCTATTCCTGGCAAAATACTTGTTCCTATTGACTTCTCAGCTATTTCAGCCAATGCTGCGAAATTTGCAGTCAAGCTTGCCGATATATTCCAAGCCGAAGTAAAGCTATTACACGTATACCACTCTCCCACTATTGATATGATTCCATTTAGAGATGTTGGCAGTATTCAAATTGATTTCGAATATAATACGCAAATAATACAGAATGAAGCGAAGTCGAGATTAATAGATTTTTATAAGGAAATTAAAAATTTTATAAATGAACAAAATCTCAATAATGTCCGCTTAGGATATTCACTTCGCGAAGGATACATCAACTCTGGAATAGTTGAAACAGCTATACAGGACAAACCTTCATTAATTGTTATGGGCACACGTAGTAAAGGATTTGAGAGTATTGAGTTGGTGGGCGATATTGCTGCAAAAGTTGCTGGAGACACTAATATCCCTATTCTTGTTTTACCAGAAAAGGCATATTTAAGCGAGCCAACAAATGTAAACAAGATTGTATATGCCGCTCATTTAGACGGGAAAGACGCAACCTCAATACGTAAATTACTTGCACTTGTGAGCAGCTTTAATGTTTCAGTAAAATGCATATACGCTTGTGATGAACCTGATAGTCCAATAGTAAAAGCTCTGTTTAATCAACTTAAAGAGTATCTATCAAAAGTTGTTAAAAACGCTCCTATAGAATACGAATTATTGCATTCTAAAGATATTAGCAAGACGTTCAAAAAATATATCATGGATAATGATATCGATCTTTTTGCTTTAACTATGAGAAAAAGAAGCGCATGGGCTAGAATATTCAACCCATCACTAACTCGCGAAATGCTTGCACAGGCGGATATTCCAATGTTGATTTTCCCTGACTAGCCAAATAAGTTAAAAGTTAAAGATATGAAGTAATACGCGTCCTGTAACTTGTATCCATACTACTTACTAAACAACTTATATTGCTTAATTTTTCTAAGTTTTGAACTATTCTTTAGGTATGTTGGCAATTATATTCACCGGAACTTTAACTAAAGCCTTATAATCTTGAACGATATCAAGAATATCTTCGTCATCACAGTGCCAATTAACTATTACATCAAAACCTTGTTTATAAATATCTTCAAAACTTTTCAAAAGCTCCATTAGATATTTTGAAGTACTTGTATTAAAAAAACTAAGCTGGATAGTTATAGTAGTCCGTTTTTTGGGCTTAACTAAATACTGCTCAACCCACTCCATCACAGGCTTATAAATTCTCATAGCATTTTCCGGAATTGATCTTCCAACTATAAGCAAGGTGCCTTGTTGTGCATCAAGATATATTTTTGGCGAAGAGTGTGTGCTCTCTGCTAAATAGTTGTTCATTTTACTATCATTTAAGAAATTAACCTATCAAGATGAATAATTACTTATTGTAGAAGAACTACTGTTCAAGAATAATTTTTGCCATTTCTCTACCGATTTGGTTGCACAATTCGATGTCGTTCTGTTTTGGAGAGCAACGTACTTCGGGTTTTGGTCCAATGGTATCAAACTTCATATTTTCTGCCCATTTTTCTAATACGCGCAATCCTCCACCACCCCAGCTTGAAGAACCAAAAAGAGCTACGTGTCTGTTGTTAATTCCTATTGCTTCCAAGCTATTTATTAAATCTCCCATGGGAGTAAAAATTCCTCCGTTATAAGCACAACTACCTAAAATTAAACCATTGTATTTCCAAATATCGCTAATTATATATGATTTATGCGTCTTACTTGAATCATATACTCTTATGTTTTTAACTCCATTAACCGAAAGTTCACGGGCTATTGTATCTGCCATCATTTCAGTATTTCCATACATTGAGCCAAATACAATAACTGCCCCCTTCTCCTCTGGCTGATATGTTGACCACAATTCGTATTTATTTAAAATATAGTTGAGGTTTTTACGCCATATAGGACCGTGCGTAGCTGCAAGCATATCTATTTTCAATCCACTTAATTTTGATAATGCTTTTTGAACTTGTTGTCCGTACTTGCCAACAATATTGCTATAATATCTGCGTAGTTCATCTTCAAAAAATGCAATATTGATCTCATCATCAAATACACCACCGTCGTGTGTCCCGAAGCTTCCAAATGCATCGGCAGAAAAAAGAACACTATTGGTTGATTCATATGTAACCATTGTTTCAGGCCAATGTACCATTGGAATCATATAAAAGCTTAATTTATGTTTACCTAACTCAATAGTTTCTCCCTCTTCAACAAGTTGCTTATTTTTAATTTCAATATTGAAAAAACCATCTATTAAAGGAAATGTCCTTTTGTTACCAACCAAAGTACAGTTTGGATAAAGGTCCATTATCATTTTTATCGAACCACTGTGATCTGGCTCCATATGATTAACTATCAAATAATCGAGGGGTTTTCCGTTTAACAATGAAGTAATGTTATCGATATATTGTTCAGAATGACCGTATTCAACTGTATCAATCAAAGCGGTTTTATTATCTAAAATCAGATATGAATTATATGCAACTCCATTTGGTATGGGCCAATAGTTTTCGAAAAGGTGCGTCCTGCGATCATTTACCGCAAGCAAAAATGTGTTGTCATGTAATTTAATTGGTTTCATATGTCTTTAATTTTTCATCTAAAATACTAAATATAAACGTTTTAACAAGTAAATTAATACTACTTTTAAGTGGTGCAAATATCGCTGAAAATATTTAAATAAACAAAGATTTTTAGTACCTATACCATTGTTAACTTTTTAAGTTATTTCACCAAATTTTAATCAATTTAACAGACACATTTACATGCTATAAAACTTAAATCTTAAAAGAGTAAGTTTAGCTTTTAAGTATATATGAAGGTATGATTTTCTACGTAAACCGTTATAAAACAATGTGTACTAAATAAAAGTATTCAAAACCACTCATTAACTTACGAACAACATTAATGACTAATACTCAAAACTATACGTAAAGATATCAACAAATTTAGCAACTAATACGATATCATATTTTTGAATTGTTAACAATATGTTATATTTTTGTAGCATCCAAAATTTTGTGTTAAATCATAATAGCATTAACCTAAGCATAGGCATATGAAGATTGGAAACTTTACTGAAATGATTGAAAGTTCAATCAGAAATCACTGGGAACTAAAATCAATGTCTTTATTCCAAGGTGATGGTTATACGTACGAAGAGGTTGGAAAAAAAATACTACAATTACATAAATTATTTGAACTATCAGGAATAAAATCAGGTGATAAAATTTCACTTATTGGTACAAATGACTACAATTGGTGCTCGGTTTATTTGGCAACTGTCACTTACGGAGCAGTCATAGTACCAATTTTACAAGATTTCCACCCCAATGATATTGTTAATGTGATTGAACAATCTGACTCAAGAATGTTGTTTGTTTCAGATCATATTTACAAAAAAATTAACACAAAAAGTTTTAGTCATATTGAAGGAGTAATATCGCTAGATACTCTTTGTGTTGTAGATGCTGTAGACAAAACCTTAAATGACATTGTAAAAGAAAGTCTGCACACTGATATTGAGGTTAATAAAGAGACTTTCAGACTGCCAAAAAACAGCAACGATCAGATAGCTGTTATAAGCTATACATCAGGGACATCAGGCTTTAGCAGAGGAGTAATGTTGCCACACATGAGTTTGGCTGCAAATGTTCAGTTCGCTCTGGATTTTATAGATTTGAAACCGAAAGATACAATAGTCTCTTTTTTACCATTAGCACATGCTTATGCCTGTGCGTTTGAGTTTCTATCAACGTTTACCATGGGTTGCGATATAACATTCCTTGGTAAGGTGCCATCTCCTACGATTATACTTCAAGCATTTAAAGAGGTAAAACCACGTTTGATATTTGTGGTTCCGCTAATAATTGAAAAGATTTACAGATCAAAAATTCAACCAAAAATTAGCAAGGGTATAATAAAGCACTTAATTAAGATACCGTTAATTAATATATTAGTATATAGCAAAATAAACAAAGAGCTAACTACCGCTTTTGGTAATAACTTTATGGAAGTTATTATTGGCGGTGCAGCATTAAACTCTGAAGTAGAAAAGTTTTTGAAAAAAATTAAATTCCGCTATACAGTTGGTTACGGCATGACTGAGTGCGGACCTCTAATCAGCTACGCACCTTGGCGAAAAGTAAGAACATATAGTTGTGGGAAAGCTATCCCTTGCGTAACCATAAAAATTGATTCACCCGATCCTGAAAACATTGTTGGAGAAATTCTTGTGAAAGGTGATAATGTTATGAAAGGATACTATAAAAATGAAGAGATTACAGAAGCAACTATCTCTCCCGATGGTTGGTTGTATACCGGAGATTTGGGTATTGTAGATAAAGATGGCTACCTATTTATAAAAGGACGTAGTAAAAATATGATTCTCAGTAGTTCAGGGCAGAATGTTTATCCTGAAGAGATTGAGGCAAAAAGCAACAACTTGCCCTATGTTCTTGAATCTTTGGTAGTCGAAAAAGATGGAAAATTGGTTGCCTTAATAGTAGTTGACAGAGATGCGGTAAAGGCCGCGGGCATTACAGAGGATAAGCTTAAAGCTATTATGGAGCAAAATCATAAACACCTGAACTCTCATTTACCTAACTATATGAACGTTAGCAAGTTTATTATACACGACGGCGAGTTTGAAAAAACTGCCAAAAGAAGTATAAAACGATTTATGTATGATGCAACAAACGCATAATTAAGAATATCCCAAAATAACAAAATAAAGCCAACTATCTCAAATGATTTAGTTGGCTTTTATATTTTTAGATTATATAGGCTAAGCTTAATCTTCAGAAAACTCGCTAATAACTTTTTGATATGCACTAAATGTATTTGCTCTCGAAACAAATCCTATATACCGGTCATTATCAATTACCGGCAAATTGTAATGTTGAGTATTACGGAATTTTCTCACAACATCGTCCATTGTCTCTGAAGGTTTAACAATAGGCGTAGGCGTGTACATTAAATCCTTTACACGAACAATATCATACAGTTCGGTTTTTAAGATTAAGTGCCTAATGTCGTTTATAAAAACTATACCTTTAAAGATATCATTATCTATAACGGGGAAAATATTGCGTTTACTATGTGTAATTACTTTTAAAAAATCACCTAAAGATAAATCTGATCTAACTTCCAAAAAGTCAGTTTCAATTAATGAATCAATATTCATCATTGTTAGTGCAGCTTTATCTTTGTCGTGTGTAATAAGCATTCGCTGCTCAGCCAATTGTTGTGTGTAAACAGAGTTGGATGCAAAGTAACGCACTAAAAGATATGAGAATACGCTTGTTATCATTAATGGTAATAGAAGTGAGTATCCGCCTGATATTTCAGCTATTAAGAAAATAGCAAACAGGGGGGCATGCATTATTCCGCTCATTGCACCAGCCATACCAATAAGAGCAAAATTTGTTATTGACAACTCGGCAATTCCACTAAAGTTTACTAAGATAGCAAATAGAAGTCCGATATGCGCCCCAATAAAAAGACTTGGCGCAAATATACCTCCAACCCCACCCGCTCCAAATGTAGCCGATGTGGCAAATGCTTTTAATGCAGAAACTAAAGCTAATACAGCTATCACAGCAATAATGTTATCAACATATGGTTCAAATATACTTCTACTGAAAAGATACTCGTAGTTGCCTGCCAAAATATAGTTTACCTCCTTATATCCTTCTCCATAAAGCGCGGGAAAAAGGAAAACGAGAGCTCCGAGAACTGTACCTCCGATGATAAGCCTTTTTTTCCGACCCCATTTGCCAAAAAGCTTACTCATTTTCATATATACATTTGAAAAATAGACGGAAACTAATCCACAAAACAAGCCAAGTAAGACATAATAGAGCAAATCAATAAATGCATATGTCGTTTGTACCTTAAAAGGATAAAGTATTTCACTTCCAATCATAAGATATGAAGTGATTATTGCTGAAACAGACGACAATATCAATGGAATAATCGATGACATTGTCAAGTCTAACATTAATATCTCTAAACTAAAAATTAAACCTGCTAATGGTGCGTTAAATATCGATGCCACTGCGCCCGATGATGCACACCCAATCATTAAGGTTATTTGTCTATGATTTAACTTAAAGGCTCTGGCGATATTTGATCCAAGTGCAGCTCCTGTACCTACAATAGGTCCCTCCAGCCCAACACTACCTCCAAAACCAACGGTTAAAGAGCTTGTTACCAACGAGCTAAACATTTTATGCTTCTCTAAATAACCTCGTTTTTGTGAAATAGAGTGCAAAACTCCCGGGACTCCATGCCCTGCTGGTTTTTTGATAACGTACTTCATAAAAAGCAAAGCAAGAAAAATTCCGACCGTTGGATAGAAAAAGTAGAAATAGTTGAGGTCTAACAGATTACTTGCACTTTGCAACACATAAGCAACTAAGTGAACCATGTTTTTTAAAACAACTGCTGCAGTACCCGCAGCCAACCCCACAAACACAGCCAAAACTCTAACTTTTTGTTGTTGAGACAATTTAGTGTCTAACCACAAAACAAACCTAAACCATAGGTTAATTATTCTTTGTTTAATAGAAAATTTAACCATACAATTGCTGCTATTCAATAGCGTGACGAACTATTTGCTCATAAACACTCTCCCAGCCTTGCCATTGACCACAACCACTTAAAGACTCGTTATGCCACAATAGTGTAAATGTGCCATTTACATCTTTTACTCTGTTTATCAAATTTCTGGCTTGTGTAACTGCTTCATCTGGAGATAATTTCATATATAAATTTAATGCAGCATCCATTACATGGAACGGATGGACAACTAGTGGTGTAACTTTGTTTGTTTTTAAATTAAAGAAGTTAACATCTCCTGCATATCCAGTCCTAAATCCAATACGCGATGGATATCCCATACTGAAATCGTTTTGAATGCCCAAATTAAGCAGATTATCATAACTGCCTGGTAGTGAAAATTTAACAAAATGGAATCTACTGTTTTCAATGTCTTTACCAATAATCTCTGATAGTACAGATACTTCATGCTGCAATACACTAAAATCGACGAAAGATGAAAAAGAGGGATGTGCTCCGACGATATGATTTTGTGCTCTATTTTGAATTAATTCCTGGAACTCCTTATTGTTGTATGGAACTGATTTATCGTGTCCTCCGTAATTTGCCAACAAAAAGAAATAATAGGGTGACAATTCATATTTCTCGTGAATCTGGTCTAAAATATCATATGTGTCATACGGATCTTTCTGTGAGCCAAGATATACTTTTAATCTGTTTGAAAAATCTTTAAAATCAGCTTTTAAAAACGATCTGACTAAACCTCCCGTTTGTCTAAAAAATCCTTTATTGATATATGCGTAAGCATTATCAATGTCGATTGTTGGGACAAACTTATATTTTGGTTCAGCTAACGTCAATTCCGGATAGGTTTTAAAAATAATATCTTTTAGCCATGATATCCATATATTAACGACTGGCTCTGTTAAGAAGCCCTTTTGCCAGGCAATACTACTTCTCGGATCAAATCGTCCAAATCTGTCTACCTTACTGCTTATATACTCCTCATAGCGAGTTATTAAGTAAAATGAGGCTGAAAAAATATCAAAAGGGAGTACTCCTCTTTCTACAGGGAACAATATTGCAGTACCATTAAATTCTTCTACATCAATATGTTGTGGGGTAATATCTTCTTGTGATAAAAGTAGTTTAGGCTGGATATTTATTATATCATCAAATGTTTCGAACGAATAGTTGAGTTTTGGTCCGTTATAGTTACAGAACTCCTCACGTAAAGTAGTTATCCGGTAATCCAAGCCGAAGTTTTTCGCAAACACGAAGTCTAGAATAAAATCGAGCCTATTGGTTATTTTATGTGTATATATCAGAAACATACTCTCTATTTTATTAAAGTGGCAAATATACTTAAGAATTTCTTCTTTTCTACGTTCCAATTTAACAATTTGGCTGCATTACTAATTTTCTCTGAATAGTAGCCACTTCCATTTTTTTCAACTGTATTTTTCAAAGTTTGTGCCAATGCTTTCGGATTACGTTCGTATAATATTTCTCCTATATCGTATGTTTTTACCAGTTCAGCCATAACCGGCAGGTTGCTTACTACAACAGGAATTCCTGTCTGAATATAGTCAAATATCTTGTTGGGAAGTGCAAAACGATAGTTCAGTCCCGAATCTTCTTCCAAAGAGACTCCCACATGAGCTTTACTAGTTATTTCATGTAAATTGTCGTATGGAATGTGTCCTGTAAGAATAACATTTTTTACATTTTCGTCTTCAACTTTTTGTTTGATACTTTCGAACAGATCTCCATATCCAACAATGTAAAGTATGTATTCTTGCAAATATTGCATTGCTTCTATTAAGAGTTCAATACCTCGGTCTTTGTTAATTGCACCCTGATAAATAATTATTTGTTCTGTTTTATTAGTGATTAACTTACCCTCTTTTGGTATTGGGACATTTCTTATCACTTCAAACTGTTTTCCATATTTTTTTTTGTAAATTTCTGCAATAGGTTGACATACAGTAACTCCAACATCAACTTTAGGCACTAAAAATCTCTCTAATGCTAACCATACTTTTTTAACTCGTGTTCTATTAACCAACTCAGGGACTTCAGTAAATAACTCATGACTATCATAAATCAAAAAACATCCTTTAATTTTAGAAGCAGCCCAACAGGCAGGTAGTGTATCCAAATCATTGGCTAACAAGATATCAGCTTTTCTAAAGCACAGATAAAAAAAGAGTCGGATATTATATTCTGCATAAAACCACATTTTTTTTGAAAACAATAATCTAAACCTGTGGGTTGTATATTGCCTTGTAAATTTAGAGCTTCTTTTTAATTTTCGACCAACAACAGTAACGTTATAACCATTTTCATATAAGGTTAATGCCGACCTATTTACACGCTGATCGTTCTCTAAATCGTTTGTAACGCAAACAATTACTCTTTTCATACATTCATAATTTTCATTTTAAGGTCGTGCAGAACCTTTGATAATGTAAACAATTTTTCCCTTCGGTTGTTAAACGATTATCTTAATCACGTCGGTTTCGCAGTTCTGGAATTAAAGAAACAAATGTAAACAAATAATTAGTATATTGATAAATTAGTTTTTTTATTGTAACGATCAAAAAAAAACACTATTTTAGCGTATCTAAATAATATTACGTATTTTTGTTTTTTATAAAAATTAGAGATAACTGTAATTAATATAAAAACTCATTTATGGAACCACTTTATATTGAAGGAACTGATGAGTCTCCAGAGATAATTCTTGATAAATCGGCTGGTAATTTTGAGTTTAAAGGGAAGTCGTTACCAGAAGATGTTAAGGCTTTTTATAACCCGGTTTTAGAATGGCTAGATGGATATATTGCAAATCCAAACCCTGATACTGTTGTAAATTTCAGAATGGATTATTTTAATTCAGCCTCAGCAAAGCAAATTATGGATATTTTAACTTGCTTTGAAAAGGTCTATCAAAAAGGTAATGACGTGCTGATACGTTGGCATTTTGCTAGTGATGATGAAGATATGGAAGATGCCGGAGCTTCCTACGAAGGAATAGTCGACCTCCCTATTGAACTTATTGCATACTAAATTTATAACATTACTGTTTTTGGTTACTCAACTAACTAAAAACAAACTCAACAGACAAATTCTCACGTTCTGTATAAATCTTTAAAGCAATATTGTAATAAAAACTACAGCTTTGAAAGAGAAAGTGATACTTGCCTTATTTTTAATGTTTTTCAGTACTTGCATCTTTGGGCAAATAATAAATCCCTGGACAAGTACTCAAGTTAAAATATCTGATGACAACTATAAAATTGTTGATAACGGTATTTTTCAGGGTTTAAACGCTAAGTATGGTGTATATGCTCACAAAGGACATGGTCACAGATACAAAGCATTGCCATTTCTGTTTTTACTTTCCGAAAAGAAAGATGCTCCGAATTTAATAATTTTAAACGGAGGTCCCGGTGTTTCAAATCTTAAAGCTCCAGAGGGTGTCGATTCCCTGCTAAATTATTTTAACATACTTATTCCCGGTTATCGTGGCGTTGACGACTGCTTAGAAGATAATTATGATAAATTAGACAAACAACAAAATTCTTATAATATAAGTCTGATTTCTAAAGACATATCAAATATTGTTGCTGCTTTAAAATTTGACTCAGTTTATGTTGCTGCCCACAGCTTTGGTTCAATATATGCCTGCAACTATTTGTTAATAGAAGACGGCGTTAGCAAAAAGAGCATTTTTGTTAGTCCGATTATGACACAAAACATTGCAACTGTTCTCAGCAAAATGGAGCATATGGCAGAAAAATATTTTTCAAATTATTGTAATGGCTTAGAAAAATATGACAACGTTTTAACCGAAATTGAAAACTCATCAGAACCTGAGCAGTTGAGCATGGCTCTGGTTATTTTTTTATCTGAATTTCAGAATTGCTACAAAATAGATTCTATTTTAGAATCAAAGGGGTCGATTATTGAATTGCTACAAAATACATATATTTCATATAAACACGCCATCAACTCAACAGATAAACAATACAAATTAAGTGGTTATTTCAATTTCAATGACACTACTGGTTTTAATGATCTAGGCAGATTAGGAAAGCTATTGCTAAACTACTTTGTAAACGAAGCTAAACCCAACACTTCACCTTTCAGCCCGTTCAAATACTGCACTCCTGACACTATTATCAGTGCCTTTTATGACTATTCTGTTTGTATTAACGACCAAATAGTAAAAAACAGCGGCCACTCTGATATTTGGTCAAAAGCTTGGAGATATATTATTGATTTTTACAACAATCAATGAATAATTGGAACACGGAGTACACTGTCATGTCCTGAAATCGGGTTGCCTGTTACTAAGTATAGCGGAAGTCAACTTAACATTGCTCTAATTCTTAAAAGAGTAATTGTAGATTTGGGCTAAAGCCCATAAACTATTATTATAAACTCGACCCACTACTTAAAAACAGTGGCAATTGATTGTCAATTAATTGCTTAATTGTTCATTGCACATTGCTAATTGCACATTGCTAATTGCACATTGCTAATTGCACATTGCTAATTGCACATTGCTAATTGCACATTGCTAATTGCACATTGCTAATTGCACA